>JAQYVK010000354.1 GCA_030145585.1 Desulfatiglandales bacterium
ATCATGAAGGAGAATCGTTTCTTCAAAGAAGGCCTTCTCCAGGGTATATTTGTGCTTTAGTTCGTCTAAGGCGAGGTCTTTCAACAGGTCTTTGGCCAGCCGGTCATCCGCTTTCAGATAGATCTCCTTATAGACTGTAAAGCTCTTTGTCTCCATCTCGATGGCCTTTTCAAGGGCGACTTCTCGGGTATAGCAAACATCTTCCATGTCCATTCCTCCCCCTGATCACCAACAAGGCATCATAAAGGCACGGTATATGGTTTAAGGTATACGGTTTAAGGTCTAAAATCCTTTAATCCGGTGTTCCTTGAACCGTACATCCTATAGAGATATGCCATATACCTCATACCTTACACCTTAGACCTTGCACCCCTCTTTCATAATACCTTGATGGTGATCAGGAATACTCAATAGGCTGCTAATTTCCTTCAAGATAACTAAATGAGGCTATGGTTTAAGGCCTCCAGTGGTCCTATGTTTGAGAAGTTAACAACTGCTGCTATAAAATCAAGAAAAGAGGCGAAGGGCACTGGGCGCAAGGGGCAGGGGAACTTGATTTTTCTTGCCTTTGTGCCCTGAGCCTTACGCCTTGCGCCCTTTATATACACCTTACACCGTATACCTTTCATTTATTTGCAGCCAAACTAAAAGTTTCTCCTGCTGTTGCTCAATGAGACTTTACCCCGGCATTCTCACCTTGCGTGGTGCGGCCACCCACGATAAGAAGCCGGATATTAAGACGGCAATGATCCCTAGGAGAAAGGCCCACTGGTAGCTATGGGTCCTGTCAAAGATGAATCCAGCTGACCATGCCCCGATCGCCCCGGCAACCCCAATACCCCCCTCAACGATTCCATAAATAAGACCGAACCCCTTTCCTTTAAAGAGATCTGCGGCTATGGACATGAAAAGAGGGGCCGTCACTCCCCAACCCATCCCAAAAAAGATGAAAAAGGGATAACTGAGGGCATTCTGCCCTGTGATTTCCATGAGAAGAAGGGAGCCGATGCCGAGACAGATGCATATGGTTCCCAATGAGTATGTGATTTCCCGCCAGATACGATCAGACAACCATCCCCAAAAGATGCGAAAAACAGTGGAGACGATCCCAACCATCGCATAGATGTAGGCGGCCGTCATCTTGTCGATCCCCTGATCGACCAGAAATTTTACGTTGTGCACATGGACGATGAACAAGCCGATAAAGGCGAAGAAAGGGAACAGGACGAGGGCCCAGAAACGTCTTGTCTTTATGGCCCTTCTTAGGGTCCAGTCAAAGGTCTTCATGTTGATCGAGTTTTCTTTTCTGCTTTCGACATTTGGAGAGGAGATGGGCACATCCAAACCATCAGGATAGAGACCAAGCTCTTGTGGTTTATGTCTCAGGAAAATTCCGTTGAGAGGGAGTAAAACAATCACCACCAGAATTCCTAAAAGGACAAAACTAAACCGGAATCCCCATAGGGAAATGAAGTGCTGAGAGAGGGGGACCATGAGAAAGGTCCCGAGGCCCATACCGGATACGGCGATACCGCTCGCCAAACCACGCTTTTTTTCAAACCAGTGAGCAAGAATAGCCGAATAGGAAACAATCGCGATACAGGTGATCCCCGCCCCAGCAACGACACCGTAAAAGATATAGAACTGGGTCAATGTTTCAATGGACCCGCAAAGGATAAGTCCTGAGGAGAGTACAAGAATTCCAGGGACAATGACGCGGCGAGGACCAAAACGGTCAATCAGGCCCCCCACAAGTGGGGCCAGGATGGTATAGGTGATAAGGGACATGGATTGAACACCTGCAGATTCTCCACGGCTCCAAGGGAAATCTTCCAGCAAGGCCACATAAAAAATTGAAAAGCTGGAACGGATCCCATACCAGAAGGCCATGGAAACCAGACCAACAGCAACAATAATCCAGCCGTAATAGATTCCCTGAGACTTGGTGCCCAATTGTTTTATTGGCATTTCTTTCTCGGTCTCCTGCCATCCGATTGACGCCACTTAATCAGGCTAAAATATAAAAAAGATAGAATATTTAGTGGGTTATCAAAAGCCTTAAGCGTCAATAGAATGCATAAACGAAATTCAAAAGGGGAACAAACTCGCCAATAAATTGGCACTAATCCATTCTCAAAGCCATGTGTACTCACATTTGGCCAGCTAAAGGACCAGGATTTAAGAATGGGAAGACCCGCATGCTTCACCAGAACGGCCAATCAGCCTCAATGACGTGGTTTAAAAGCTTGCAGAAGGTGACATAGGATCCCTGAACTATGCGAGTTTCCGGGGCATTTTGGAGCAAAAAGGCCTGGGATAGATTTTTGGGTTGTTTTATTGGGAGTTCCGCAGAATTGCAAGAAAAAAGGGAAAGAAACAGTTACCAGAATAGTTGGCATCTATATTGCATATTTTAGCCGCATAATGCACGGTCTGTCCCAACATGAGATTCGTTAAAAAACAATAGAAATATCAATCATTTATAGCCTGTCACGGTAATATTTTCTGGCAAAAAGTATGTTTTGCTATAGGGGAGAAATCGGATGTGTGAAAAAAGGTACAGTTTGAAAGTCTTAGTATACATTGTTTCCATCGTTTTGATCACCTTCTTTGGAAAGGAGGCCTGGAGCAATAACTATTTGCCCAATGTTCACTGGGTGTTCGTCGTCGACACAAGCGGAAGCATGAAAAAGAAAGGGCAGATGGATCTATTAAAGGAGATAACCAATAGAATAACCAAGGAGTTCATCGATCGCAAAGAGAAAATCATAAGAATCGGAGACAGGGTAACCCTCTTCTCCTTTGATCAAGATGTCAGATTAGAGGCCACCTCACTCTATCAAACCGAAGATGATCTTGTTGTCATTAAAAATAAATTGAAAAAGATGAATGAGAGAAGGGGCAGTCTGACTTTTATTTCTGAGGCCGTTGTGCAAGCCGTAGCAATAACGAACAAATACAGTAAATTCTTTCACACAAACGCTCTGTATGTCTTCACCGACGGAAAATCAGAGCCCTATTCGCTTAAGTGGTCAAAAGATAAAATAAAGGCGAGAAAAAAGCGAGACCTCGAGAATTTTAACAAGATTTCACTCTCAGGTAAGGCGCACGGGTTGAATGTCTGGCTCGGTGTCTTAAAGTGGGAAGCCTTTGAGGATGCGAAGAAGCTTGTTGAAAACATGGGAAGAGGAGGCCATTTTGTAGATCTGACCGATTTTAACCGGTTATCGGTGGCGAAAGCCTTGAGAGATTTCTCCGAGACGGTGAGGGTCAACGTTCAGATACCTAAAGCAAGGGATCTTGATTTTGGGACCATCCCCTATAGCAACAGCGATTTTTCTTACAGTAAAAACATCACCCTGGCCATGCAAACAGAAAAAGGGAATACAAGGCCTGCCATCAGGGGACTTATTAAACTTGATCCCGAGAACCCCTCTGAAATTAACCGAGAATTGCCTTTGCAAGTAAAAACCACTGAAGACAAAATATTTCTAAACTTTAATATAGCCGATGTCGATAAGCTTAAACCGGGGACCTATACCGGAAAGTTAAATTTACTCCCTTCTCAAAAACATTTTGGAACCTTGGTCATCGAACCATCACAGCTCAATGTGGAATTTAAAAAATCCGGCTTTGTAGGGTTTTATATATGGAAGGCTCTCCTTGCTGGTGTGGTGGGCCTGTTTCTGCTGTTTTACGTCACGAACAAAGTGAAAAGAAGAATGCCAATAAAGGTTTAAGTTCTAATTCCCCGCAGCTTGTAGCGCGGGACGTAATTCCCTGCAGCTTGCTGCAGGAAGAGTTCATACCCATTTGATTCACGAACGAAAGGAGAAATAGAAGATGTTAAGAAATCTTGTTTCAACGAGTAACAAATTTTACGAGGATCAGGCGCTCATTTTTTTGACCTTTGGTGGCTTTGGTAGATATGTGCTGGCTCTCTTGAATGAAGAATTTGATAGGCTGGGAATACCTGATGACAAGGTACATTTCTTAGCATTCGATACCGAACGCCCACACAGGGACCGTATGGACCTAACCCGTGAATCAGAATACTTTTTGCCTTTAGAGGAATTTGATGGGGATATCTATATAGAAAACAAAGAAAATGCAGAGCTCAAAAAGGCGGTAAATCACATACCGGTTAATCTTTTGAGGGACATCGAAGGGGGATGTAAGGGTGTTCCCGCCGTCGGTTTTGTGGCCTTTCATAAGTATGACGATCTTCTGATAACAAGAGAGGCCCTTCGCTTGATTGATGATGTCAGATCAAAAAATCCCGGGAAGAAAATAAAATTGGTCGTTATTTCCGGAATGGGTGGATCCGTAAGCAATGGCATGACTGTCCCGTTCCTTTATAGAATCCGGGAACGGTTAAGGGAAAAGAAAGTCCGGGTGGAGCTCTTCCTTGCCACGTCAGAGGGGCACCTCGGTCTACAAAACGTCCAGGAAGAAGGGGTGAAACGAAATTGCGTGGCATCCGCCATGTTATGGGAATATGCCATGGCAGGCAAAAATGGCCTCGTATACCCCGGCAAAAATGGCATGAGAGACAAAAGGATGTTTGATGGCAGAATCGCCCAAAGGATGTACGTCTTCTCAGGTGGATCTGCGGAGACATCTCTGAAATACCAAGCCATTGCTTCCACCATTGCCATGTGTATCGCTACTCTGGAACTCACAAAGGTAGGAAGCTACCTGGATGGTGATCGGGTTAATTATTCGGCACATATCCTTGAACGGGAGTGGATGGGCAAAGAAGGAAATCCGCATCCGACAGGTCTGCTCACCATGAACGTCGCTGGATTGAAGGGGGATTGCCTCCCGCAGATATTTCATTTCCACATGTTGAAGCGGTTCATCGATGATTTGACCAAGCCGGTTGATCGTAAGGAACGAGAAAAAATAAAAGGCAAGGCCATCTCCACCTTTCTCGAAAATGATCTGAATGAAGATGACATCATGAGTCAATTCAAAATCGACATACCCACGCTCGAGTCGTCAATGATCAATCAGGCCAACGTCTCGGAAGAGAAGATATGGGGTTTTCTTAAGGAACAGATTGAAGAAATAAACGACAATACGGTTGAAGCCTTCGAAAAAACGAAGGAAAATGAAGACGTAGCCGGATTCATAGAAGAGGTGATCAAGCATTTCTCTGAAAAAAGCAATGAAATGCTCGTAACCCCCGACAATTATTTGACAGGGAGTCTTCTTTTTAATGAGAAGCTGGCATCACTCCTTGATGAAAAGATACAGAGCGTGAACGGGAGTATTTCAAAGGTTGAGAAGGAGCTCTTTGAAGGAACAAACCAAAAAACACTGACCGGGCTTCTGGAAAGGCTGGAGTCCGTCACAAAGAAGAAAAAGGCGATTGGAGAATTTGTGGCCAAAATCGGGCAATCTGCAACCGTTTCCCTCGTCAATCAGATTTTGGAGACAGCAAACAAGATTCAGCAGCAAAAAATGGAAAAGTACAATCATCTCCTTTTGCAACACGTCTATAGTGCGCTGGCCTTATTTCTCCAAGAACAACAAGACACCCTAGCGACTGCTATATACCGGTATAACAAAATCATTTCTAAAACAGAGCGTGAAGCAGAAAGGGTCACCCGTATCGGGCGAAGCGCTTTTACCTACAACAAATCAAAATTCGATGAACTTACAGAACACCTGATGAACAAAATGTATTCAGACCTTGAGGTGATTTCCACACAGCAAGTTCTCGATGAATTGGGCTCTCCTGTTCCGGAGAAGGACACCTATGTCGAAAAAGAATTTATCGAAAGGCTCCTTAGTCTTATCCAGCCGGATCTCCTTCGATTGACGAGCATGGTGGATTCGATTTTCTGTAAGGATGAGAAAGTGTATGACTATCTAAAAACCACCTTGGCGCAGTTCTTCATGACCATTAAACTGGATCACGACAGGTTCCCTACCCTGGAAACGAGCAAATGCATGTTTGTGATGTGTACTAAAAAATTCTATGACAAATACAAGGATGATCTTTTTGAAGGGTATGGCCACATAGAGACCGACAATCCCTTTAACGTGGTCGTAACAAAGCACGAAGAGGGATTTCCGTTTATTGCCATGAGCTATATATACCGAATCAATAATGAGTATAAGGAACAACATGCTCACGGTAAAACAAGCCAGGGGCATATCATGGCGAATTTGGCAGAGAAGTTGCCCCTTCTTGACGCCTAAGGGTTCTCCTCTTTCCATATGACCATGTGAACTTTTTGGGTCATCTCCTCAGGAGATGGCCCATTTTTTTATGACTTAGTACATGGTTTGATAATTACGGTGAAATAATTCTTTGCTTCATTAAAATAACTAAGATTAAGCCAAAAACTCAAGTTTACCACAGAGGCACGGAGCACACAGAGATGAATTTTTTTCGTTTGCCGGGAGACGGCAAACGAAAACCATCAGCCCTTCGGGCAAAGGGGATACCATCTTTTAGGCAACCTTTAAGGTGTTGTCCCTATCCCTCGCCCGCAGGGCGGTGTTCTTTTTGCCCATCGGTATCTCCCGATGGGCAAAAAAAAAGACCCTCCGTGACCTCAGTGCCTTGTGGTGAAATATTACATTAGGAATACGTCACTAAATTTGAGAGAAGAAATACTTAGGTTAAGAGTCTTTCTTAAGGCGGGCGATGGTTGCTCCCCAGCTTGACGGACCGCTGTCGAGCCGGAAATCCAGAATCAAAGGATGTTTCTCGAGAAGGGCATGAACCGTTTCACGCAAAACGCCCTTCCCCTTTCCGTGGATAATCCTCACCTCATGAATTCCCTTTTCATGGCAAACGTTGAGATACTCATCCACCACGGAGGTCGCATCTTTGGGGGCGAACATGTGCAGGTCGAGAACCCCATCGACAGGATATTCAATCTCATTGACATCATTCACAAAATATCTCCCTGAGATTGAGGAGACTCATATTCCGAGGCGGGTTCCCACTCATATTATCTCAAGATCAACTTGGTCCTGAAAATGGTCCCGGAGTTCCTGTGTTAATTGGTGATAATCATCCTCAGTTTCAGTCTCCACGACCAGGTCCCGCTCATCCAGAACTTTCAGGTATCCGTGCTTTTTTACAACCCCGATGACCTCTTTGACATCCGTCGTAACCCAACCCTTCATCCTTGAGATCAGCTCATCACCCTTGAAGGGGCGGTCAATGGTAAGATCGATCTGCCTTTCCTTGGCATCCCAACCGATAACGGCCGGTTTGACAATAACCGGGGATACCGGATCATGCATCGCCGCACACCGAAACCAGAGTCTTGCCCGTATCATGCACCAACTCCCAACCCAGATAAACCGGAACCAAAAAGGATAAATTAATCACGAAAGCACGAAAACACGAAAAAGAGATAAGATAAATTTCGTGCTCTCCAAATTTCGTGTTTTCGTGGTGAAAAAAGTTTTTTCATAAATACAAAGAAATCGTTGTTAAGACTCTACAAGGCCTTAAAACTTAACTTTAGGGGCCTCTTGTCGCTCCTTCGGCACCTCAAAAAAGGTCGCCTTCTCAAACCCGAACATTCCGGCGATCAGGTTGGTCGGAAATCGACGAATTTTGATATTGAAGGTCTTGACCATTTCATTGTATCGGCGTCGTTCGACAGCGATGCGATTTTCAGTGCCGGCCAGTTCATCCTGAAGACGAATAAAGTTGGTGTTGGACTTTAATTCCGGGTACCGTTCAACGACCAAAAGCAACCGGGACAGGGCAGAGGATAATTGATTGTTGGCCCCGATCTTGTCAGGAATGCTGCCAGCGCCCCCTACCCGGGAACGGGCCTCAGTGACCTGCACGAAGACATCCTTTTCCTGTTTAGCGAAACCTTTCACCGTTTCCACCAGATTTGGAATCAAATCATACCGGCGCTGAAGCTGATTTTCCACTTGAGCCCAGGCCCCTTTCACAGACTCATCCAGGGTAACCAAACTGTTATAGGTCCCTCTCAGGTAAGAAAAGGGGATCAGAATGATCAAAGCCACGACGACAACGACAATGAGCAATGTTTTTTGTGACCGACTCATGTTATCCCTCCAAGGCATCCACCAGGTTTGATAATTTTCGGACTTCACTTAAATAGGCTTTAAACAAGTCTTTCATTGTCGCCTCATTCAGTTTGAGTTTTTGTTCTTTGATGTCTACGAGTTTTTCAAAAAGAACGACATCGAGGTCGAAGAGTTCACAAGTGGACCTGAGGATCTCCCGTTTATCTATGGGTGTCTCCCTCCCCTGTAGGTATAGAAGGGCCTCGAAAATAGCAATAAAGGCAGGAACGGATTGACTGATGACCTCCTGTAGAGCCGATTTCTTGCCGGAGGTATCCAGGAATGCCTCACGCAAGAGAAGCAGTTTGCCTTTGATCTCACGTTCACACTGAAGACGCACGAAATCAGGATTAAACTCCAGCTCTTTAAGGATATCTCTTCCGAAAACGAGGATGTGGTTGGCCTGAAGATTCAGATACTCAATCGGATAAACATCAAGAGAGGTTGCTACATACTTTGTTGTCAAGAAAAGGGGCGTGGCGACTTTCCTTTTTCGCCATTTGGCCACCGTTTTAAATGCCCGGTCGAGGTTTTCGATTCCGTCTTCCGAAAGAAGGATCATAAAATTGATATCTGATTTTCCCGGAATATATGATCCACTTGTGGCGCTGCCATAAAGGATGATCCCTTTCAGGTCATCGCCGAACACGTTTTTGTAATCGTCAATGATTTCCTCAAATATCTCTTTCGGATTGTTGGGTGCTTTCGACATAACCCCTCCGTAGTTAATCTAAATGTATTTCTCCCAAATGGTTGGGAGGCAGGGTTCCAGGACTTATTAAATAGAACCGCGTTCGATATTTATCCGCCGGTCGTGTGGCGGATTCGCTTTTCATTCGCTCGAATACATGACCGCCCGGTTTATCACTCAATGATATTTAAAAACTGCCGCCGGCGCCGCCTCCACCGCTCATACCGCCGCCGAATCCACCAAAACCACCGCTGAATCCACCAAAACCGCCACCACCGGAACCAAATCCTCTTCCGCCTCCCATGAGCAGGGGCAAAAACAACCACCAGGACCCGCTACGCCTTCTAGAAATACCCATAAAGATCAATACGAAGATAATCAAAGGTATAATGGAACTTCTGGACCGTCTCTTTTTGGAAACCTTCCTGGGGACTTGGCCGGTAAGTTTCACCCCGGCATCTTTGGCAATAATCTGGGAAACGGCTATGGTCCCCTTGAGCAGCCCCTCGCCGTACTTGTTTTGCTTGAGGTCAGGGTTCATGTAGCGATCACGGATTTCACCCACAAGACCGTCAGGGAGGATACCCTCAAGCCCGTACCCGATCTCGATACGTAACTTTCTTTCTTTGATGGTTATAAATATCAAGACTCCCTTGTCCACACCTTTTTTCCCGATGCCCCAAGCGCTGTAGAGACGGTTGGCGTAATCATTGTATTCCGCACCCCCGATGTCCGGCATGGTCACCACAACCACTCGCGTCCCCGTTTTTTGGAACAATTCGGTGACGATTAGGTTGATTTTCTGTTCATCGGCCTGGGGGATCACATCAGCAAAATCATTGACCGGACCCCTGGGTTTGGGAAAAGGGCGTTCAGCCAAGGAAGACCCCGCGATCAACAGCACTGAAGTGATGAGAAGAAAGGAAAATATCCTGAATTTTGTTTTTGCGTAGTGACCCATATACTCAAACCATTCCTATAGTGATCGACATTACTTGATATTTTAGCCTCGTTCTCTATTCAATACGCGTACAAAATAGAAGCGAGGGGGAACTAGGGATCTTCTTTTACCTTGCGCCCTGAGCCTTATGCCCTGAACCCTTTTATATACTTTATACCTTATTTTGCCCTGTGCCTGCCGGTTGTGAAAATTATACTCGACAACCGGCCAGCCATATGCCTTGAGCCCTAGGTATACACCTTAAACCATAAACCTTATACCTTTTTTTTACGGTATATATAGGATCACCAGCAATTCCGCTTCTTTGTCGCCGGGATTACTGAGGTGGTGATCGAGATTGGCGTTGAAGCGCAAGGACTCTCTTTCGGCGAGTCTTTTTTTGTCTTGTTCCACCGTGAGTGTCACCTCGCCGGAAAGCACATAAATATACTCTTCCCCCTCATGTCGATAGCCGACGTCCTCATGATCCGTTTTTGGGGGTATGGTGACCGAAAAGGCCATGAGGTGCTTGTCCGCCTCTGGGGGCGTGAGGGTTTGGTAAGAGTAGGTTTTTGTCCTTTTAGCGGCTTCCTCAAGGCGTTTGGAAGAGAGGTCTGATTGATGGAGGAAGGCTCCTGAATCGAGCTGCATGGCTTTTGCCAATCGGAGAAGAAGGGCGACGGGTGGATCCACCTGACCATCCTCGACCCATTCCAGATATTCTTCAGAGCAGCCTGCCCGTTCAGCCAGGGCTTGGATGCTGAGGCTCTTCTCTTGCCGGGCGTGACTGATTCGTTGGGCCACCGATTTGAGTTTGTCCATGACCATCTCCTCATGTCCTTGTGTAGTGTTTGGTGTGTCGACCAGACGTTTCGCCTCGTCGATGCCCCCTCTCAAATAGGCATGATTCTATTAAGTTAAAGGATCCAAGGATTCAAGGGTTCGAGGGGTCAAGTGAAATAAAAACGAATAACGAATATCGAACAAGGAATTTCGAATAATGAAGTTTCCTTCGACATTCGTTATTCCGTGTTCAATATTCTGCGGTTCTCTTTTTAAGCCCTCGAATTTTGCCCGGCATTCATGTGGCGGGCCAACCCCCTTCTCCCAATTTATTGGGAGAAGAACTAAGTATATGAAAAGGAGCATAAGGAAGTTGAATATTTGTGTCAAGGGAGATTTAGTGCAGCGACCCTTCAACACAGCGCGATTTAGTCAACAGTGTGATATTTTTTTATGATGAACCCTTTTTCATTTTAGGAATGGTTGTTTATTTGAAAATGGTCTCCTCGTCAGATTTTTGACGTTCTCCTTTCCTAAAGATCTGTTTAAAACATCCTATCTTTGTCGGTACCCATTAGTATTTGTGTGTATAGGTGGCAGTTTCAATTGTAAAAGAATGTTAATTATTTTGACAAGAATGTTTCAATCCTGTTTAAATAAGAGGCAGTAATATGGCGTAATGATTCGAAGGATAGCGTTAAAGAATTTAGGTTATTCCATTGTGGATGTCATGGGTTTTATAGGCACGAACACTCCTGATGTTTTCAATTTAGCCGTTCTAAGTGCATTGCCTAAGTTGTAGATAATTCGCAAAATCGTTTGGATTCAACACCTTTTATTATTATAAAGAAATAGGCATTGATAGCTATCAACCAACCTGGAGTCATACTTCGTTTGGTAAACAGGAAGATATTTTATTTCGTCATAATTGTCGAATGGCCTTCAATTATTCGACAATTATGGCTAATTTTCAGGCTTTGCATAAAAACAATACTTTGGGAAATCCTTAGTGATAAAAGGTGGTTATCAGAATCCGACCTCTTTGGCAAGACTTCTGCAAAAGCTATACATGGATAAGTGGATGGTTCTTTTTGGATCTCAAGATGATATGGCCTGGACAAAGGCATAATCACAGGATTGAAAACATGAAGTGGAAAAAAGAAAGCCCGGAAACATCAGTAGTTGGGAGGCGATGGAAGCCTTTCTCCATTTTGATGGCCCTCTCCCTTATCTTTACAAGCGGTTGTATGAAGATGGGGCCTGATTTCCTTCGACCGGATTCACAATCCATCGTACCGGTCTCCTTTGAACAAGCACAAGAGAGCGCCCTGGCGCCGAACCTCGATGATCCCTGGTGGGAGGACTTCAGTGATCCGGTATTGACCAAGATCGTTGAGGAAGCCCTCTCGAATAACCTGGACATCAAAAGGACAACATCTCGTGTTCTGGAAGTAAGGAGCCAGTTTATACAATCCAGGGCGGCCCGACTCCCGCAACTGGACGTTAGAGGCGAAGTAAATAAAAGGCGAGCGGACATCACCACCGGTCAACGTCCATCCAGTCAGAGGCTTACCATCGACGGCTATGACCTGACACTCCCAGCCTCCTTCGAAGTGGACCTTTGGGGTCGGTTGGCCCGATCGGAAGAGGCGTCGAGAGCGGATCTCCTACAAGCGGAGGAAAACAGGCGCACGATCGCCCAAACGGTGGTAGCCGACACCATAAGCCTTTACTTCCAGATAGAATCCCTGGAGCGCCGGATCCAAATCACCGAAGACAGCATCGATACTTTTGGCCTCAGTTTAAAGGTGGCCGAAAACCGTTATCGCCGCGGCCTTAGGTCTGTTCTCGACGTACGTCTGGCCCGGCGTCTCCTTGCCCAAACAGAGGCCGTTCTACCAAACTTGCGTCAGGATCTCGGCGTGGCGCAGCAAAGACTGGCTGTACTCCTGGGAAGTTATCCAACGACCCGTCCCCCTAATAGACACCCGAAGGATTACTTTAAAAAAATGGCCCCGGTGCCCGCCGGGATACCGTCGGACATTCTGAAGCGGCGTCCGGACATCAGGGCCTCAGAGGCTTCTTTAAAGGCGTTAAATGCCAGAGTGGGCGTTGCCAAAGCCAGCCGTTTTCCCAGGCTCGCCCTCACCGGCAGTTTGGGATACTCGAGTGTCGAGCTCAATGACCTCTTCGACCCAAGCAGTGAACTCCGGAGGATTGCCATGGGGCTCGCACAACCCCTTTTTGACGGCGGGGAATTACAGGCCAGACAAAGGGCGGCAGAAGCAAGATACCAGCAGGGAATGGTGGATTATGCCAGAAACCTCCTGAATGCATTTGCTGAAGTTGAAAGGGCCCTCTTGAGCAGGAAAGAACAGCTCGAACGCCGGGAGAAGCTGCTGGTATTCCTTTCCGAGGCCCGCGCGGCCCAGGAGGTGGCTGAAAACCGTTATCTGAGAGGGCTGATCAATTACCTCAACGTGCTGGATGCGCAGCAGTCCAGATTTACGGCTGAACAAAATGTCGTCGCAGTCGATTTGTCCCTTTTGGTAAACCGTGTTAATCTTTACAGGGCCCTCGGAGGCGGATGGGGTGATCCCGGTCCGGTCGAACCGGGGAAAGATCTTTATGAGATAAACATCAAGGAATATCTGTTATGAAAAAATTTATGAGATGGTCGTTACAAATACTTATCGCCATCCTTTTTCTCGGACTTGGTTATTTCGGCATGAATGAACTGAAGGCGAGCAAACCGCAAATCGAGAGGCGAAAGCCACCCCCGCCGAAACCCACGGTCCGTACCATAACGGTTGAAACAACATCCAAGCCGGTGATGGTCCAAGGTGAAGGGACCGTCAAGCCTTTGAAGGAGATCACTCTTGTCCCTCAGGTGGGAGGTAAAGTCATTGAAGTATCCCCTTCCCTGGTCAACGGCGGGCAGTTCAAGGAAGGCGACGTGCTGCTTCGGATTGATCCCATTGACTACGAGCTGGCCGTCACACTGGCTGGTGCCAGAGTCAAGGAAGCCCAGAGCAAACTCGAACTCGCCAAGGAAGAGTCGGCGGC
>JAQYVK010000355.1 GCA_030145585.1 Desulfatiglandales bacterium
CCTCATTTGTCATGGAATACAAGGTGAAAAAGGTTCTAATTGACCTAACCCATTTCCTGTTCAGCCCTGGTGAGGAATCCGGGATATTCCACTCTGATTTTGTGACCAAGATATATAATATGGTAGGGGTTACAAAAAAGGTTTTTGTGGCGCCTACCATGGATACCCAAATCATCGGGAAGGAACCAGGAACTGATTATGACAATGCATTTATTAAATCTTATGATGAAGCCGTTGCATGGCTCAACAGTTAGTTGATGCTCTCCTCATGGATTTCAGGCCCATCGGTGTTCCCAGGAACGGTCAACAGACTCTTAAGCAATATTTTATGGGGCTAAAAGGAGACGATGATGCGTGATCTCCTGTTTTGGCTTTACATTTCAAACGCTGTCTTACTCATCGACCACGAAATTGATTCCGCATATTGGAAAGAGTGGGAATTATTCAAACTCCCGGGGGGCATTACGGGGTTTCTGCTGCTCCATATTCCCCTTCTTTTTTTTATCTTGGTCGGTTTGGTCCTGGTGACCAAGAATTTGTTTTCAGGTCTTGTCTTCTCATTCATCCTGTGCCTCGGCGGAATTTTTGCTTTTGTCATTCATACATATTTTCTTCACAAGGGTCGGACTGAGTTTAATAAACCCTTTTCAAAAATCTTACTTTGGCTTACATTACTTGTCTCTATGGTTCAACTGACCGTTTCAGTTTATTTAATGTGTGTATCATAAGAGGTTTGACTTGGACTATTGACCAGCAGGCTTCTTGCCAAGAATCTCCCATTCGAAATGGGGACTGTTGTTACCCAATCATTGATCAGACGGGGATATTGTTATGAATTGGATTTCTTATGCAGTGGGCGCAGCGGTGGCTTTGGCTGCCGCAGATTTTTTTCTCAAATTGGCTGCCGGTAAACTTTCTAACAGCCTCGGCCTTTTGATCTATGGGAGTTGTACCTTTATTGCCGGGTTGAGCTGGGTCCTTCTTGATAAAATACGAGGGGTTGGTTTACATGCTCAGACAGCGGGTGTTGTATCAGCTACTGGTGTTGGGGTTTCCTTCAGCTTAGTTACAATATGTCTCTATTTGACTTTTGGGGCGGGTGCCCCAGTATCGCTCGGCGCACCTTTTATACGCCTCGTGGGATTGATTATAGTGAGTCTCGCCGGCCTGTTTATACTTCATGAACCTTTGACCTGGCGTTATGCGATCGGCATGATCCTCGCCATCAGTGGCGTTTTTTTAATTATCACCAGATAACGATTTGCACGAAAGTGAGGAATTCCGCTTTATCCATCACCGCTTAGATGACCATTTGTTCTTTTTCTTTTTCATTTTCCCCGGGGGATACTTGGCTTTATGTCTTTTAAAGTCCTTGTGGGGCTTATCAGTATCCATTTCAATGGTCACATGCCCAGCAAGTTTTATTTTATGAGGCAAATTGACGGACATTTTCCAACCACGCCCGTCTAGATAAAAATACACCTTTCGATGTATGTCAAAGTAAACCTGAGCGTCCGGATAATAGCGATAATCATATTTTGCGCGTCGCCCATAGGCTTTTGCATGATCCGGTGGTGCATGTTTCTTGACTTTTTTTCCTTTCGGCGGAGGGCTTCCTTTGGTAAAGCTTAGGTTAAAGCCTGTTCCTGTGCCGGTACATGCATTCAAGGCTAAAATCAGAATAATGTAAAATGAGAAAACCGTTAAATTAATCATGATACGCTTTTTCATTTTTCCTTTCCTCCTTAATCCTCACTTCTCAACAAACCCCATTGAGCATGGTTCTATCATTTAGAACGACACTTCTCATCAAGGTTAATCGGCAAACGTTCTGAAAACTTTAGGATATTCTAATTTTATGGAGAAGATTCTCATCCAGAATAGGATTCGTTCACCCTTGCCGTCTTGGAATTAGGATGTTCACACTACTCGCTCAATGAAGCTCCCCGCAGCAAGCTGCAGGGTATTCTTGCGAAGCCGAATAAAAGTTTCACCATTTTATCGATTATCTCAAAAAAACTTGAAAAATTTTTTATAGCAAGTCATTATTGACTGCTTATGGTGAGGGACTTCCTCGACTTTCGCTCATTTAGGGTTAAAATCTTTTTAACAGGTACTTGATATTATGGACCCCATACTGACAACCTCTCTCATTATCTTTGGGCTCATCTTGGCCCTTGCCGGTTTCGTGGGTTGTATCCTACCCATTATCCCCGGTCCTCCGCTGGGATATATTGCCCTGCTCATTCTATCCTTTGCCAAGAACTGGGAACCCTTCAATGTGACCTTTTGGGTGATCATGGGGGGGTTGACAGTGCTCGTAACTATCCTGGACTATATAGTTCCTGCGGCCGGGGCTAAAAAATACGGGGCTTCAAAATGGGGGGTTTGGGGTTCCCTTATCGGGCTGTTGGTCGGATTCTTTGTCTTTCCGCCTTTCGGCATGTTTGTGGGGGGATTTGTCGGGGCAGTGGCCGGAGAACTCTTGGCGGGTAGAGAAAGAGGAAAGGCACTGCGCGCCGGTTGGGGTGCGTTTGTTGGAAATATGGTTGGCATGGGACTAAAACTAGGGCTGTGCGGCGTGATGCTCTATTTTTACATTAAAGGAATATTTTAACATATTGATATTATAATTATATTAATGAACGATAATCTACCTGCAAAGCAGGCAGTTGACTGCCATGACAGTGGCGTCCAACCTCTTTTACCCGTTGGTTGAAGCCCCTCTAGGTCCTGATGAAGAGCCTAAACCTGAATGATCCCCTGTGTCAAATTCATCCGAATCAAGAAAAGACATGACACCTAAATCAGACTTAAAATTCAATTTTCCACTAACATCTGTGTCCTCAACTTTTCTCCATTGAAGTCCACTTTTTCCACCCAATGTGGCTCGCGGACTTTCGACAAAACCAATCCTTGAACCGGATTGTTCCATTTCCTGCTGACAGGGGACACATCGTGTGGCTTCCGGCATAATCATCAGTCGAGCTTCAGGTATTTTTTCACCGCACTCTTCGCACAATCCGAATTCCTCATCTCCCAATGCCCTTTCAATGAGGTTCTCGATCTTTTCAAGTTCTCTGTTCTTTCTCTCGAGAAGGATATAATGGGTCTGTGATGAAATCTCCCTTTCGGCATGATCCATTTCATCGATCAAGCAATCGTCTGAAGCCAACTTCTTATACTCTTTTTGTTCCTCTATCAATCGGTCCAGGGCCTCTCGAACCTCCACACGTTTGGCCATCAGGCTCTTGAGAATCTTTGAACGAGACTTCTTGCCTTTTCGAATAGGCTGTTCGTGCAATGTTGTCTTTTTTTTAAGTTTTTTGGCCATGATTTACTCCTCCGTTAGACGTCCCAGACATTTATTCCTTACAATACCGGATAAAGTTGGGGCCCTTAAAGGGCGGATGAAAATTAATCAGTTTTTCGGCCTTGTCAAATAAATAATTGGCCCCTCATCACTTTTGTGAGGATGAGTGCAAAATTGAGGCCATTTTTGGGGTAAAATGCCTCTTTTAGTCTCGGATATCGCCCGGAATCTATTCAGAAGGGGCCTTCTTTCAGCTGTAATAATTGACTCCAAGAGTACGAAATAAGAAATATAATTCGATTTCAGATGGATCTTAAGTCACTCACATTTGTGAGGGACAAAAAATTGGAGCTGAAGAAAAAGATGATCCACCTAAAGCTCACAAATGGGAAGAAGTCTTGACTTTAAAACCACGGGAGGGACCTATTGAGGAGAATTTTTTTGACACCATGGATGCAAATTTGACACGCATTCAACCCTTTTTAACGGTAATCAGGCCTGTGGTCGAATGGGGGGGTGAATAAATAGATTCTTATCTGTTTTGATGTCAAAAAAATGTGCCCTTTCCATGTCAAAACAGAGGTTTATTGTGTCTCCTTCTTTGGCGGTCGTTCGGAGGTCCAATCTCACCTTCAAGGACTGGGTGCCCACCTGGACATCCAGTTCCTTGTCAAAACCCAAAGGTTCGATGAGGTCAATTTTGGCATAATTAATCTTGGCCAGTGAGCCTCCCCGGCTTGCAAAATTTTCATCGAGAAAAAAATCTGGTCGAATGCCCAGTTTTATAGGAAGGCCTTCTTTCGGTAACAAGAAATCCGGTCGTTGTATCTTCTCTTTAAAATGAATCCTCTGCCCTTCGATCTCAACGTGTTCTGGAAAGAGTTTTGCATCCATCAGGTTCATGGAAGGGGAACCAATAAAGGTTGCGACGAATGTGTTGCTCGGTTTCAAATAGATTTCCATGGGGGTGCCCTGCTGTTCGATAACCCCCTCCTTCATCACAACAATTCTGTCACCCATAGTCATGGCCTCAACCTGATCATGGGTCACATAAAGGGTCGTCGTCTGGACCGCCCTGTGGATCCGTTTGATTTCGGAACGCATTTGGTGTCTTAGTTTCGCATCAAGATTGCTCAGAGGTTCATCAAACAAAAAAACATCCGCATCTCTCACGATCGCCCTACCCATGGCGACACGCTGTCTTTGCCCTCCGGACAACTGTGCAGGTTTCCTGTCAAGGAAATCCTGCAATTCTAACATCTTAGCCACCTTTTCCAGCCGGGCATCCATGATATCCCGTGAAACTTTGGCCATTTTTAGACCAAAGATGATATTTTCTCGAACATTTTTGTGAGGATAGAGGGCATAGTTTTGAAACACCATGGCAATATTTCTATGTTGGGGTTCTAAAAGGTTTACAACGTTGTGGTTAATAATGACTTCGCCTTCGGTAATATCCTCGAGACCGGCAATCAATCTTAATGTTGTGCTTTTCCCGCAACCGGAGGGCCCAACCAAAACCACGAATTCTCCCTCCTTTATCTCCAAGTTAATGTCGTGGAGAACCTCAACCGAGCCGAAGCGCTTATGGATGTTTTTGAGCTTGAGACTAGCCACGTTATTCTTTCACTCCGCCTTCCGTGAGGCCTCTCGTGAGATTGCGCATAATAAATACGAAACAGAGGATTACAGGACTTAGGGTCAGCATGGAAGCGGCCATAATCCTGTCCCAAATGGCATTTTTCGAAACAAACAATGATTGAAGGGCCAAAGGTAAGGTATGAAAATCATGGTACTGTTTTAAAAAGACAAAGGCGAATAGGAACTCGTTCCATGCAATCATGAAACAATAGACAAAGACGGTAATCAACATCGGCACCGAAAGGGGTAAAATGATCAAAAACAGCGCTTGGATTCTTGAGCACCCATCTGTTGCAGCCGCTTCCTCAAGGGCAAAGGGTATGGTTCGAAAATAATTTCCCAGCATGTAGAGAGAGACGGGTAGAGTTTGGATGATATAAATAAGAACCAAGCTAAACAACGAACCCCAAACGGTGCCGGCCAGTCCTACCTTTACACTCATCTGGTACAGGGGGACCATCAGCAGAACCCCTCCGACCATATAGACAAACAGAATACTTCTTCGGATGACACTGCGGCCTTTGAACCGAAGTCGACTGAAAGCATAGGCGCCAAAAACGGCTAAAAGCAAAGACAGCCCAGCCGCGGTTACTGAAAGTAAAAAGGTATTTAAAAAGAACCTGGGGAAAGGAAAGACATCCCTTGTGGACCGATATCTTGAAAGAATTTTCTCTTTTGCCTCCTTTGTCAGCAAAGGGTTATCCAATAACCTCTTCACTGTTTCGGGGATAGGCACCTCCGCACCCTTCCCGAGCCCCAATAATTCTTGATAGGCTTTTAAGTTGAGTTTGATGGGAATTAACGACGGATTTCCCCAATCAAATTGGTGTTTAAGAGAGGTGGACAGAATTTGAATAAACGGAAACAGACAGAAGAAAAGAACCACCCCCAAGGTCAAAGCAAGTAAACAATTCTGCCAAAGAGTTCGTTTACCGAGCATGATTCATCACCACTTGAGAATCTTTTTCACATAAAAAATAATCAGGCCGGAAAGGATTAAAAAATTTATTACCGATATGGAAGCGGCCATACCCTGGTCGATAATACCCGTAAATGCGGTATAATAGGTAAAGATCGGTAAAGTCTCAACATTGGGGGCAAGCAAAAAGACCTCATCAAATTTGTTCCAATTCCACATTAATCGGAGAATCACCAAGGTACCTAATACAAAGGAAATTTCGGGGAGTGTGATGTGAAAAAAACGACCGATGGGTCCACAGCCATCCATTGCGGCTGCCTCGTATTGGTCCCTGTTTATGGACTGCAGTTTGGAAATGATCAGAAGATAGGAAATGGGAAAATGCTTCCAGATATCAAAAAGTATGACCACCAGCAGGGCGGTCTTTGGATCACCGATGAGGTTATGTCGGGTCCCGCTAAGATGAAGCATCTCGACCACGACATGGTTGTAGATACCGTTGACCGGATCGAAAATAAATTGCCAACCGAAGACAACGGATATGACCGGCGCAAAATAGGGGAGAAGGATCACGGTCCTGGCGACGTTTCTGAATGGAAAGTGCAGATTCATCAAAAGTGCGACGAACAGACCGACTACCGTCGTGCCCAGGACCGTCCCGAAAAGATAAAGAACCGTGGTGAAAAGAGAACTGTAATAGGCCGTATCCTTTAAAAGTCGCTCGTAGTTGGCAAAGCCTACAAATAGATTTGCCCCTGTGAGTTTCACATCGAAGAAACTCAAGTAAACGTTATAAAGGATCGGGTAGATGATCAAAAGACCGATCACACCGATGCTGGGTGCGATTAACTTCCACCCCAGTCTGGACTCTCTCTGCTCTACGGAAATGTCCATGTGTCACGAAAGCCCCACCAAGGGAATTGGTTTTCTTACGGGATTGTGTGCATGAAAAACAAGGTTCTATGGATTAATGATCTTTTCCATCTGTTTTTCAGCCCATTGGAGGGCCTCACTTGGGCCCATGCCTTCGATGGTCACCGCATAAATCATTCTCGGAATAATCTGCTTGGCGAAAATCTTGCCTGATGCTGGAAATGTCTTTCCACCGACGATCGTAAAAGATCCCATATTGTCCAGACCTGCGATGATTTCTTCGATCTTTTTTCGGCCGTAGCGTTCAAAGATCCCTTTTGGATCATCCAAGTATTCAGGCCTCCCAGCGATATCTCTAAGCATGGGATTCATTCCACCCGGAGACATGTGAAGGAAAGTGATGTAACTTGCCGGTTCGTAGAGAAAGGCGACCAGCCTTTGGGCCGCCTG
This sequence comes from Desulfatiglandales bacterium, assembly GCA_030145585.1. Taxonomy (GTDB): domain Bacteria; phylum Desulfobacterota; class DSM-4660; order Desulfatiglandales; family HGW-15; genus JAQYVK01. The sequence continues at coordinate 7,197 of JAQYVK010000355.1, forward strand.
GTTCTTTGCCTGGCCGCCCTGATCCACCAGACCGAGGGCGACCAGAGAACCATACCCGCCGGGACGCGTTTGGGTAATCGTCGTGGCGACTCGCGTGTTATCCACAAGCCTGGGATCAAAGGTACTTCCGGCCAATTGCGGGAAGTTGATATCGGTGAGTGAGCCGGCCGCGACTTCTGCCAAGGCGAGGTCGTCCATGATATAGGTGGAATAGAAGAACATCGCCATCTTGCCCTGAAGATAATAATCACGGGCGCGCCAGGTGTGGGGACCCGGGGGATTGTACTTTGCCAACTCAGCGTAGTATTTCAAAGTCTCCAGCATCTCTTTGGAGTTGAAGATGAGCTCTCCCTTTGCG
>JAQYVK010000356.1 GCA_030145585.1 Desulfatiglandales bacterium
TCCGGATACTACCCCGCGGAGATAAGGGCGATCAATCTGGACACGGATTGGTTCTACCGGAAGGGGGGACGGCTTTTTTATGTTTTCGTAGATAAGGTCCTAAATGGGATCAATGCCCTTTCGAACCGATTTCTGGTCCGCGACCTCTCCGCGAAATTGGGCCAATGGAGCAGGGTTCCGGTCTCTTCCCTTGTGACTCTTTACCTCAAGGTTGCAGGGCGTGATACTCTCGAAACCGATCAAACCCCGGAGGCGCCAAGGCCGGAGACGGAAAACCTGATTCCCATGGGAGTGCCGGTATTTTTAAGTTTTATCGGTTTGTTTTTTGTACTTATTTTATTTATCGCCCTGGTCTAATGAAGGGAGTTGACTCATGAAAAGAAAAGTTCTGACAGTCGATGACGAATACCAGGCCAGAGAAATCGTTGCAACGCTGCTTGAAGAGAATGGTTATATCCCTTTGAGGGCGAAAAACGGGAAAGAGGCCCTGAAGATCATCAAAGAGGAGGCCCCCGACTTGATTGTCTTGGACGTCTTGATGCCTGAAAAGAGCGGCATCAAATTATACCGGGAATTAAAGACCTCAGAAACCCTGAAAAAGATTCCGGTGGTCATCTGTTCAGGCATTGCAAGGAGGACATTTCTGCGCACACACATAGCCCCTTCGAATCGGGGGCAGGAGAAAATTGTGGAACCGGAAGGCTACATGGAGAAACCGGTGAGCCCGGATGCCCTAGCAAAGATCATCAAGAAATTGCTGGATTAATTATTAACCACTAATCTACACTAATTGTCACTAATTCTGGATCCAAGAGTCAATATGATTGCTTAACATTCCCACGGTGCGGCGGAGTTGGTCTTCAAAGAAATAATGAGCGAGGCCATTATTCTTTTGAAACCGTCTCCCTGATGTTAAACAATCTTTTTCTCAATGCTTAAATATATCGTGTAGATCTTGTTAATCTGCGTCCAAAAAATTTACCTATTTCGCCTGCCCGCCAAAGCTTCAGCGTCGGCGTGTGCTTTCGGAATTTCGTGGTTTCGTGATTATTTGTTTTGGGTTTCGTCATTTGACATTCATTTGGGATTTGGACTTTGACATTTGTCATTCTAATTCATTTTATACTCATATTTGGACGCTTTTAGGATCATGATTCAAGCCATCCTGTTTAGGGTTGGTAGCTGAATAGAGACTATGGAAAGAAAGAACCTATTATACGTCGCGAACGCCATGCCCCCAAAAAATGAACCGGCGTTCTCTCGATCCTTACAGCAACTAGGGTTTGAGAACACGAGCTATTACATCATGGGGGAGGCCACCCGCTGGCAAGAGATCCTGGGGAAACAGGGGATATCCGGGAAATTCCATGCTGAAAAAAAGCCGTCCCTCGCCGGCATTATGGGGAAAGCACAAGAGGAGAAGGCGTCTCTTATCGTAGTCAACCTGAGTTCAAAGGGGTCCGGACTATCTCGCCGATCCGTGATTAAAAGCCTGATGAGGTTTACGCAAGTCCCTTTCCTTCTGCTGCCGGAGACGCACTACCTGCCCATGCAGGAAGCATCATCAGGAGACCAATCCCCTGATGGGGGCATATTTAACCATGTTATTTTTGCAACAGATTGGTCCCCCTTTTCACAGAAGTGCTTCGATGCCCTGATCCATTTCAAAGAAAATATCACCGAATTGGAGCTCATCACGGTCATAGACAAGAAGCTCTCTATAAGGGATATGATTGGACTCAAGGACATGCTCGGTGAGACCCGTAATCTGCTAAAGGATCGAGGGATTGACGCTGAAGGGCATGTCTATGCCGGGAAACCGTCCGAGGAAATACTGCTGGCAGTCAAAGATTACGGAGGCAGCGTCATTGTGATGGATGCCTCTCACAGATCGGCACTCAAAACACTTTTATATGGCAATTGCACCCATGAGGTGGCGGAAAAGGCTGATGTGCCGACACTAGTTATTCCATGATGCGGCAGCATCAAGGGGTGTTTCGAAAAACAAAGGAGGAGAGAGATCCATGGAAGTGACCCTCTTGGTAGAAGCAACCGAAAATGCGTTCAGGATCCTGGGTGATGCAAGAAAACACGCCGAGGGCATTATCGATTCTGCTCTGGAGTTGACTTCTGAGGAGACGAGGCATCATGAAGCGAAAAGGATCCAGGAGATTTTTACCGGGGCACAAAAGAGAAAGACGGCGTTTCAGAATTTTATCGGTACCGCCGTCATACTCTATGCGTTCTGGGTCTTGTTGTCGGGGCAATTTGACGCCTTTCATCTCACTCTCGGGGCCATCTGTTGTATAGTTGTGGCCTATCTGTATCATGACTTATTGTTTGCTAATACTCGGGTGGGTGATATGCGCGTGGTTGCCTGGAGGTTCATCACCTATATCCCCTGGCTTATGGTCCAGATCCTGATGTCCAACCTGCATGTGGCCTCTTTGGTCCTTCGCAGGAAGATGCCCATCAATCCTCAGGTATTGACCTTTAAGACAAAATTGGAGACGGACATCTCCTGTGTGGCGCTGGCCAATTCCATTACCTTGACCCCGGGGACCATCACCATGGATATCAGGGACGGTGTGTTTTATGTCCATGCCTTGAGCAAAAAAGTAGCCGATGAGCTGCAGACCGGTGCGATGGAAGACCGGGTGGCTCATATATTCATGGAGGCAGACCACTTGTATGTCCAGGATGTGCTGGATGCCGCGAATATTTATGCAGCATTGAGAACGTAAACGGTGAGCGGTAAGCGGTGAACCGATCGGATAGGATTTTTTAATGAAACAAAATAGAAGTCATCTCAAAAATCGAAAAATGGATCGAGGTCAAGGACTTGCTAATTATAACTGCAGAACATCGAATATAATTCACTCGAATCCTCGACCCCTTGAATCCTTGAATCCTTGAATCCTTCTATCGTTACGATTCAAGTAGGATGAAGAGATCGAGCTATTTGGTATTTTTTAAAGGCTTATAGTCATGATAAGGAGTAGTGAATGATACGAGAAAGTCAAGATGTCATCGTCAAGACACTGGCCAGATTGCTGGTCCCCTTTATCGTGATCTATGCACTCTATGTGGTTATGCATGGTCACCATAGTCCGGGAGGCGGTTTCCAGGGAGGGGTGATCCTGGCGGCGAGTTTTGTGCTGCTCGCCATTTCCCAAGGTCTGGACAAGATAAGGCAGCGGCTGTCGGAAAAGACCGCAGGTATCCTCAGTAGCCTTGGGGTGCTTATTTATGCCGGCATTGGTCTGCTCTGTCTGCTTCTGGGTGGTAAATATCTCGACTATGGAAAACTCAGTAAACTCCTGCCCGTGGAACCGGCACAAGCGAGGTCATTGGGTATCCTGGGAGTAGAGATCGGAGTCGCCCTGGCCGTGATGGCGGTCATGTGCCTGATCGTGTTTACCATTTTTTCCTTTGATGAGGATTCTGGAGGAGACGAATGAATATTTTCTTCTTAATCATAGGTATGGGCATGTGTGCCCTGGTTCTTCTCTGTCTTTACAGAGTGACTTTTGGGCCCAATGTCTTGAACCGGGCAGCGGGCCTCAGTGCCGTCGGAACAAAGACCCTTATAATTTTGCTGCTTATGGGTGTTATTTACGACAGGGTGGAAATGTTTGTAGACATCAGTATGGTCTATGCCCTGCTCAATTTTCTGGGGACACTGGTCCTCGCGAAGTATATCAAACAGTCGGGAGAAGTGGAATGTCAGTTATAAACATCATCGCGGGTCTGTTTGTTCTGGCCGGATTCTTTTTCTTTTTCACGGCCACACTCGGGCTCCTACGGTTGCCCGATTTTTACACTCGGTTACATGCGACAGGGAAGGGGGACACTCTGGCTGTACTCTATTCCCTGATCGGTCTGGCCATTTACCACGGGTTCAATATCACCAGCGCGAAGATCCTCTTTATTGCTGTGTTCATGTTTCTGGCCCAACCGACGGCGACCCATGCCATTTCCAGAGCGGCTTTCGGTTGCGGCTTCCTACCCTGGAAGCCGGAGGAAGGAGTAGAAGAATGATCATTCCATTCGATATTATCCTTATTCTGTTTATATTCATATGCGCCATAGCGGCCATTACCGTAAAGGATCTTTTGAGTGCGGTCATGATTCTTGGCGCCTATAGTTTTTTTATGTGTCTCCTCTGGACCCAGATGGCTGCCGTTGATGTGGCCTTCACTGAGGCATCCGTGAGCGCAAGTATCGGAACGGTCCTTCTGATCGGAGCCGTCTACAAGACGAAAAGGAGGTCCAAAGATTGAAGATCTTTAGTCTCATATCTGCAGTTGTCGTGGGTGTGGCCCTCATCTATGGGACCATGGACATGCCGGAATGGGGGGATCCCAATTCACCGGCCAGTACACATGTATCTCCTTACTATCTAGAGCACAGTATAGAACATGCGGCGACCCCCAATGTCGTTACGACGGTACTTGCCGACTACAGGGGCTACGATACCTTGGGGGAGACAACGGTCATTTTTACGGCCGGCATAGCGGTTGTCCTTCTGCTGAGAAAGCGGCGCAAGACAGGGGGAGAGGACGATGAATGATTTTGTTTTAGGCCACTACAACTACTGGATGTTCATCGGCCTGATGATGATCGGGTTTTATGCCATGATGGCAAAGAAGAATCTGATTAAAAAGATTATCGGGATGAATATTTTTCAGTCGGCCATCATCCTTTTCTATATATCCACATCCGCCAAGCGGGGGGGTGTCAGCGTTCCCATTCTGGAACATGCCGCGGGAGGTCATGGATCTCACGGTGTGGATGTCGCACACTACGCGAATCCACTGCCTCATGTACTCATGCTCACAGCGATTGTCGTGATGGTCGCGACCCTTGGCGTCGCAGTGGCGGTGACCCTTCTGATCTACAAACGATATAAGACTATTGAAGAGGATGAAATCCTCATGAAAATAAAAGAAGGTTCATCCGCTCCAAAAGAGTTGGTGGATGTACGAAGTCAGAAAGACTCAATAAAATTAAGAACGAATATCGAATATCGAACAAGGAATGTCGAATTATGAAGTTTTTTCCCTTCGATATTCATTATTCCTTGTTCGATATTCTGCGGTTCGCTTTTGATAGCCCTCGAATCCTTGAACCCTGGAATCCTTGAACCCTTTCGCCCAATTAATTGGGTGAAGAACAAAAAAGGTTAACCCTATGTTTTTACAGCACCCGGTTCTCATAGTCATTATTCCCCTGATAGCAGCCGTGATAACGCCTGTTTTGGGTCTGTGGAAAAAGGTTTTGTGCTACTATTGGGTTGTTTTTGTCCTGGCACTGACGACGCTGGCGTCTATCGATACCCTTTTCGCGGTTCTAAGGGACGGAACCATTCACTATCAACTGGGGGGATGGCCGGCTCCATTCGGGATAGAACTTGTGATCGATCATCTCAACGGGATGATGCTGGTCCTCATAACCGGCATCAGCTTTCTGGTGTCTATCTATTCCTATCGGACGGTTGAGAGCGAGTTGCCCGGAAAGATAGACTTTTTTTACAGCATCTTCCTCTTGCAGGTAACCGGGTTTCTGGGGATTGTGATCACGGGGGATCTCTTTAACCTTTACGTCTTTCTGGAAATAGCCGCTCTGGCCGGGTATGCCCTGATTGCTATAGGAGAGGATGGGGCGCCCTGGGCCTGCTTTCGATATATCGTTATGGGGACCATCGGTGCAAGTTTTTACCTGTTGGGCGTCGGATATATCTATATATCTACTGGTTCCCTCAACATGGCCGATGTTCACATCCTGTTACAGGATCTTCAGGGCTCAAAAGTGATGACCGCTGCGGTTGCCTTCATCATTACCGGGTTGGCTGTAAAGATGGCCCTATTTCCCCTCCACCTATGGTTGCCGGATGCCTATACGAAAGCCCCCTCCGCCTCCAGTGCCCTCATAGCGCCCTTGATGACCAAAATATCTTTGTATGTCATGATCCGAATTCTTTTTGGGGTATTCGGGACTTCATGGTCTATCGGGATGATTCCGCTGACCGAAATATTGGCTTGGGCGGGTGTGATCGCCATTTTCGGCGGCGCCATCATGGCCCTTGCCCAGACCGATTTCAAAAGGTTGTTGTGTTATGTGGTGGTGGCAGAAGTGGGTTATATCGTGGGTGGAATGGGACTGGCCAATGAACCAGGCATGAAGGGTGCCATACTCCATATTCTTAATGATGCTGTCATGACCGTGGGGCTTTTTACGGTAGCCGGAATCATCATGCATCGGGCAAAAAGCCACAAACTTTCTGATCTAAAAGACCTCTTCCCAAAGATGCCGCTGACGATGACCGCACTCGTGATCATAGGCCTGTCTATTATTGGTGTGCCCCCCACCTGCGGGTTTTTCAGCAAGTGGTATCTTATACAGGGCGCTGTTCAGGCCGGGCAATGGGCTTTTGTCGTGGCGCTGCTTTTCTCCAGTTTGGTCAGCGTCATCCTCTTTTTCCGAATCTTTGAAATCGGTTACGGGTTCAAGTCAGAGGACCATGCCCATTCACATGATTCAGGATCGGCCACCGCCATCCAGGAGGCCCCCCTCAGCATGTTGCTTCCGACAATGGCTATAGCGATCGCCATTCTTATCATCGGTTTCTACAATCAGACCATTGTCTCCAACCTAATCAATCTTGCCGTCCCCAAGTTGTAATGTGTCCCGGGGTAGTCTCTATCCAGATCTAATCCGGCAATCTACACGCCAACAATCCAACTGAACCTAACGCAAAACTCACGGGTGAGCGGGGCGTAGGGATTAATTCTATTAATATCAATCACTTTGCATACTGTCCCAGTTCAATTTAGCTTTTTGATAGCTCATTCCGTGCAGTGACAGGTTAGTGCTTTGATATATTAAAATACTTTGACAAATGTGTAAATACACATTATAATTCTCTACACAATATTAAAACTTCATTTCCTACACTATGACAAAAGCTGATAAGAAAAATCAAAAGATTAGAAGGAATCCGAAAAATATTAAATATCAAGATCTTATAAGCTGGCTGGCAGATAACGGATTCTCTCTTGACCGAGTAAGTGGAAGTCATCATATTTTTATACATCCGGTCATTGAAACACCAATTAATATCCAAAAAAAGAAAGATGGCACCGCAAAAGCTTATCAGGTAAAGCAGGCAATTAAAATTATTGATGGAGAGTAATCATGGAATATACTTTAAAAATTTTTCCCGATCCCGAAGGCGATGGTGATTATATAGCTGAAATCGAAGAGCTTAAAGGATGCTCCGCTTTTGGTGAAACTCCTGAAGAAGCTCTTAAAGAAATAGAGATAGCAATGAAATTATGGATCGAGAGTGCTAAAAAACATGGAAAACCGATTCCTAAGCCTAAAAGTCAAATTATCAATGAACCAAAAAAGCGGTTTAACGTCATCTTCCCCGAATCTCTCCTTAATGATGTGGATGAGTATAGGGGAAAACATGGCATGAAACGTTCTGAACTCCTCGCAGCAGCTGCGGAACAATTCATTTCTTCAGGGCACTAACCAGGGGTTGAGCAGTTTCTGTGTAATCTTCCGGATTAAAAAAAACTCACGAGAAAAATAGTGAATTTACGATTTCTAACTGTATAACTCCGCAAATTGAATCTTTCACAGAAAACTTGATAATTCCCATGAAAGGAATCAATTCCGGATATGATAGACGACTGTCCATGTTTTTGACTTTGTATTCCCTTCATTTTGTTTCGATTACGTAAGCCTTAAAAATTGGTCGATTTAAGGTTAACCCAAATTAGTCTTTAGTTTTGGAGTAGCAATGAATAAGGGTTCAATCCTTGAATCTTATAAGAAAGAGGCTATCACATGGGGATGAATTAATTTCCATTTCGTTATTTAGCTTACAAATCCCAGAAGAAAGAGAAAACTCAGGTCTCTCTTAGCCTCCCAAAATCTGGATTCGTATTTTCCCGGATTCCTTGAGCATTTCCTGTAAGAAAATTGGCCAAAAATGCTTGGTAATTGTCCATCAAATAAGTGTCCGATAATAAAGGATATAAATGGTATTCGATGGGTTTTTGGTGCTGTATAGTAAATTTACTATACAGAGGAAGGAAACTGTAAAATATAACAATAACTATTTGAATTTATTGATATAAAATGGAAATATTGAAATTATTTAAATAGACTTTTATAAAATTGATAATCATATCACCACATTATTGTCTCGATAATAGTCAATCTCAAAAAACAAAACGAGAAACTTCGCGGCGCGGCTTGTCCGCACATCATAGAGTGTCTTGTTGGCTATCTACTTCTTGTAGGCTGGTCTGAGACCTTTCAACATAGGGTAGTGCTTGGTGTTGAGGGTCTTTAAATCCGCGTTCTCGGCTTCCGCAGTAGAGGCCAAGATAGCGTCTGCAATTCCAACGCCGTGTGACTTGCAGTAATCGCGTTTGTATAGCCCTCCGGCTTTTGCTATCTCGATATCTACAGGAACAACGCGGAAGAGAGAGACAAAGTTATCAAGAGCAGCTTGCTCAATATTTCCTTTCACTCCGGCGTACAATTCCGCGACGACAATAGAGGATAAGATGATCCGAGCCGAGTGGCCGTTTACGAAAGCTACCGCTTTGCTGTGGCCGCGGAAAAAATCAACAAGAACATCTGTATCCAGAAGGATAGACTTGGCCATGATTAGTTCCTATCCCAATCGGTCCGTGCTGCTTTGAAGTCAGGAAGATCTGTGCGGTCCTTCCAAATTCCGGCGGCCTCACGCAATACCGACTCCCTTCGACTGCTGCTCGCCTGAACTATGAGGTGGTCCACGGCCTCTCGAATGAGCTCACTCTGTTTTTTCCCCGACGCCCTCGCAATAGCGGACAATTCGTCACGCTGGCGCTCTGTCAGGTATATCTGCGTACGTACCATACCACACCTCCAATAATGTATACATCGGTATTATACATCATTTTTACACCCTGTCAAG
>JAQYVK010000357.1 GCA_030145585.1 Desulfatiglandales bacterium
GGAAAAGAGGGCATGGAACCGGTGGATCGGGAAGCGCTCATCAAACGCGTCCGAGAAGGTGCCGTGACTGTGCTGGACGTTCGACCCAGCGAAGAATACCAGGCAGGGCATATCCCGGGGGCCATGTCCATCCCCCTTAAAGAGCTTGAACAACACTTGTCGGAATTGCCCCATGACCAGGAGATCGTTGCCTACTGCCGGGGACCTTACTGCGTCCTCGCTATGGAGGCCGTTGAGATACTCCGTGCAAAAGGGTACCAGGCTGTGCGACTCGAAGAAGGCATCCCCGACTGGCGTGCCATGGGGTTCCCGATCGCCATGGAAGCGTTAAGGGAATGATCCCGTTGTGAAAGAGACGGAAGGAGGAAAAATTGATGACATTTTTTAAAAAGAAAACCCTCACAGGACTCGCCCGCACCTGCGGTTGAGCGGCAAAAATAGGTCCGACGGTCCTGTCGGACGCACTTTCAGGTCTAAAACCCCCTGAGGACCCAAACCTCCTTGTCGGCATCGAGACCGCTGACGATGCTGCCGTTTATAGGCTCACGGATGAGATCGCGATGATCAATACGATCGATTTCATCACCCCGCCGGTGGATGATCCCTACTGGTTCGGGCAGATATCGGCCGCAAACTCCATTTCGGACATCTACTCCATGGGCGGCCGCCCCCTGACCGCATTAAACGTTGTGATGTTCCCCTCAAAGCACCTAGATATGGGCGTTCTCAAGGATATTCTCCATGGCGGTCACGACAAGGTGGTGGAAGCTGGGGCCAGTCTCGTGGGCGGGCACACGGTGGATGACGAGGAACCGAAGTATGGTCTCTGTGTGAACGGTGTCGTACATCCCGACCGGATCGTCACCAATGCCGGTTCGAAGATTGGAGACACCCTGATCCTAACAAAGCCCATCGGTACAGGGGTCTTATTCAACGCTGTCCGCTCCGGTAAAATGCCCTACAACGATGTTGAACGGGACGTGCTCCCCTCAGTAGCCAACCTTAACGGCCCGGCCATGGAAGTGGCCCTCCAATTTGAACTCCATGCCTGCACGGACATCACCGGATTCGGTATCGCAGGCCACCTGCTTGAGGTCGCCCTTGGCAGTAATGCAAGAGCTATCCTGAAATACTCTAACTTGCAATTCTATCCCGGTGTGCTTGACATGTACAAAATGGGTGAAACCACGGGGAGTAATCCGGAGAACCGTCGGATGACCCAGGATTCTATGGAAATCCAGGTTTCCCTTTCCAGTGTCGAGGAAGAAACCCTTTATGATCCCCAGACTTCCGGGGGGCTTCTTCTCTCGGTTCCTGATGCCGAGGCAGAGGGACTCTTGTCAGCCCTTTCCGCGGCAGGCGTGAATTCGGCCGTTCGTGTGGGAGAAATCGTGGAAGGCCCTCCCGGGATCGTGGTGGCGTAGCTCGATGGCAATATACATCCTGATCGGCGGATTGGGTCTTGTTACCGGCTTTCTGTCCGGACTCCTCGGCATCGGTGGCGGCATTGTCATGGCCCCGCTGCTCCTTTATGTGCCGCCCCTTTTCGGACTCGAACCCTTACCCATGAAGACGGTTGCAGGGCTCACGATCGTTCAGGGTCTCCTCGCCTGTATTTCAGGAGCCATCTCCCATCGACGCTTTCGGTTCGTGTCGGACCGGTTGTCTCTCTATATGGGAACGAGTATTTTTATTGCCGCCATGGCAGGTGGGGCAGGTTCCCGTTTTGTTTCAAACGAAGTCCTGCTCATTCTGTTTGCAGGTCTTGCCCTCAGCGCATCTTTTCTGATGCTGGTCCCGGTCAAAGAAGACAGCGAGAATCCGGATGTGTCCTCGCTGAATTTTAGCCGGGGGCGTGCGGTGACTGCCGCCTCCGGCGTGGGATTGTTGGGGGGATTGGTGGGCCAGGGTGGGTCCTTCATCCTCATACCGCTCATGACCGCCTTTGTCCGGATCCCCACAAGGATTGCTATCGGCAGCAATCTGGCCATCGTTCTGCTGTCAACCTTGGCCGGGTTTATAGGCAAGGCGGTGACTGGGCAAATCGAGTGGTTGATGACTATTCCAATCATCTTGACCGTTATTCCGGCCACTGCCATTGGTAGCCAAGTGAGTCGGAGGGTACCGGTCGCCAAACTCAGATGGATATTGGCCATCCTGATCGCTGTTGCCGCAATAAGGATGTGGGGCTCGGTGTTGTTGTAGCCTCAAGCCCTTTGTAAAGGACTCTAAGTCCGAAAGGAGGGAGACGTGCTGAAAGTCAGATTTTTTCTAAACGAGCCCGCAGGAAAGACATGAAAGCATTTCAAGAAGATGCTCAGTCTGGGCGAAAAGTACGATATTGAAGTCGAAACGATATCAAAGCCACGAGAAGAATACAGCAACGAAGAGTATACTAAATTAGACTTTCCCGTTGCTCCGGCAATTATGGTGGGAGAAAAAATAGTGGTTGAGAAGTCCGACATTTCGGAAGAAAAACTTGAGTCGGTCATCTGCAAATACTTGGGTCTCCCACCACCCGATTCGCAAAAAAAAGGAGTCCTTGGTCGTCTTTTAAACAGATCATAAATACAGGCCTTAAAGATCTATTGAAAATATAGTACCTGTCAAAAAAAAAGAGGCAGGTCGTTGGCCGTTAATCCTGCCCCTTTTCTATGGTCAAATCTTTTACCTCTTACTTAGATTTCTTGACCTTTTTGTCATCTTTTGCGGATTTGGCGTCTTTTATTTTTAGGGGTACACAGCCACAGCCACAAGATGTTTTCTTGTCAGTCATTATCATCACCTCCTTTCTGTGAAATCTGGTTTGGAGATTTTATTTCTCCATAATGACACAAAATCCGAATAATCCATTTAAGTATTTAAGTAACTGCTTAATATAAAAGACAAAAAAATATTTAACTCTTTTTTGACTCTACCTCTTTAACCCTTTCTCTTGTGGCGTTAAGCTCATTTTCCAATGCCTGTTCATATTCTTTAAGTGATTCTAAACTGGCGCTATTCAATTCTATTTCCCTGAAATTACCCGTCCCCTGGCACCCGCATGTGCAAATTTCATTCAATGTTTTCCCGCAGTTTTCTAATGCTTCTTCATCTATCGAATAAGGGATCCAGTATCCCTTTCTTTCGCTCCTGACGAGTCCCGACTGTCTGAGTATTTTTAAATGTTGTGATACAGCCGCAGGCGTTATGCCAAGCATTTCCGATATTTTTTTGGCACCAAGTGGGCCATTTGATTTTAGAATCTCAATGATCTTAACACGCGTGTCTACTGCCAGCACCTTAAACATCTCGGAAGGATCTGAGTTCATTTGAATGGCTCTCATTCGATTAAGTACTTTAGCAATAACTTAAACAATAAAATTGCGTTTGTCAACTGTTTTTATTAAATTGAAATAATGCGGTTTGTGTTGACAAGCAAAAAGACGTGATCTATATTTTAATACTATAATTTATCTTGGTGTATCACCCCTTTTCCTTCCGCAAATGCATGGAAATGGAGGAGGTTAAAGAACACCCTGTCACTCTGAATTGACCTATATGGAAAACAAAAAGATCATTTGCATTATTTTAGTCCTGATTTTTGGCCTGTCTCTCTTTGCTTCGGGCGCTTTTGCCCGTGTCGCCTGTGATAAAGAGCATTGCAAACATCACAGCATGACGGGGACGCAATTGAACGCAGTAGCAAACTCGACCCTTGAGGCTGCAGGTTGCTGCGCTGGGGTTAAAAAGGACCCATGTGACCTCGAAAAGGGTCAAGCCCTCGTACTCCATGATTGCGCCCTCTCCATTGCCAGGGCGGATAACGGCGATTCCTCAGATGTCATAGTTATCAAATCTGACCACATTCCCGCAAATCTTTCCTATAGAACCTTCGGGCCACACCCGCTGTCACCGACTATAGCCAGGTCCGCACCTATCTATATTCAGAACGCTTCTTTGATCATTTAATCCTTTGAATTTCATAAATTCAGTTATCCATCATTTCAATACATAGATTCTTTTATGTTCGAAAATTAAGAAGGAGCAATGGGTTCTGAGCCGGGATGAAACTTCCAATGTGCCGTCATCCGGTCGCCCTTATACGATTTTTTTTTAATATGGGCATAATGCGATATAAATACAGCGGTTATTCGTTTTCCCCAACAACCTGAAATCACGGGACAATGACAAATAATTGCATGAATAAATCTTTAAAAAATATGGGAGGTGCTGAAATGAAAAAATGGTTAGGGATCATTGTGATGGGTATTCTACTCTTAGGATTAACGGGATTCTCAAACCTTCCTGTTCTTGGGCCAGACCCTGCATTTGCCTGTGGTTGCGCATTAGGCGGTGGTACCCCCGGAGGTGGGGATTATACGCCCCAGAGTCGTGTGCCATCCGGG
>JAQYVK010000358.1 GCA_030145585.1 Desulfatiglandales bacterium
GCGGGTCGGATTGCTGGCGGGAGAGATTTTATTAAACATGGACCGAAAGAAAGAGGCCATGACGGCGTTGCAGAATTACAAAACCGACACCAAAGATGGGTGGTACCGATTGATTTCAGACAGTCTACTGAGTGAGAAAAATGAGAAATCTCTGATGGAAAAGGCGGGTGAAAGTCCGGAATATATGCTCACCGGCCATGTGGCACTCGCATTCTGGGCAGAGGGCTCCGGAGATAACAACAAAGCGATCGATCATTACCGTGAAGCCCTGGGGTCATACATGGACGACATGATCGAGTATGTTTTTGCCGCAGAGCGAATAAATAAGCTGCGTCAAAAATCTCAATAAAGTAAATAGTGGAGGCTTGCCCGCCGTTTTTTTACCCGCCTTCAGTGTGGCGGGGTGGCGGGTTAGACCCTCCTCACGTACGGTGCGGCTCAACTCCGGCGAGACCTTTATCGAGGCTGTCCCCATGCTACGTTCGATGACCGGCGCCGAGGTCGACGCGAAGTTCCGCAGCTTGGCTACTGTTGCGACCTCTGAGGAGAATGTAGAGGAACTGCTGAACCTCGGGAGAAATCTGGAAACCATATCCAACGTCTCGTTCCTTTTGCCCCTGCTCACTCAGTAATCGGTGGCTAAGGGGAGGAAGTTTTTTCATATAATAAGTAAATGCTTCCATCAGTCACATCATCAAGAAAGAAAAAAAACCATTTGAATGCAAATTCGGAATATAGGAAGATGTATGAAGCGATCAATTCACAAATCAAGATGTAACCTCGTTGATAAGTGGGAGGAAGGGTTATGAAAGGATGGGAGACATTTGCTTTTAAAGATGAAGAGGCGCGTCGACACTACTATAGGGATTTTCCGCTGCCTGAAGGGCATTCCGTGGCCACTTTCTGGCAAGATCCTGTTTTCAAGAGGGTCTTGTTCGAACGCGCTTGTCTGCGACAGGGTTCGAAATTGTTGCTGATTAGCGAAGCGAACGAGCGGTGCGGACTCAGTGCGCTTGCAAAGGAGGCTGTAGGGAAAAATGGCCATCTCGTGGAATATGATATGATTCAAGAAGGCCGAACCCTGCATGAATGGAATATCTACGAGCGAATAGGCAGCCGGCATCAAGACGAGTTGTTTGATGCTGCGATCGCCACGACCACCCACCATATGGACAATTTGGATAGAGAGGTTCAGTCCCTCATTAATCTTGTCAAACCCGGTGGTTGGGTCGTATTCGCCGACAACGGACCTGGAAAGCTTTTTTTTGAACTGGCTAAACAGGATGTCCACCTCGAATTTATGGCGGATATTCTTATGTATGCCATGGCGGTGTGGCTGAAATTCGGGGAGACACTGGATGAGGCCTATGAAAACATCAAGCGCTGGGGGACCAAGTACGACGAGGACGATCTCATGTCGGCTGTTCGACCTCTCCTTGAGCAAATCAATTCTTTCTCCTGGAAGGGATTGTGGCTTGTTGCCGGAAAAAGGAAGTAAGGGAGTAAGAATCCATCTTCATTAGCAAGAAAGAATCACTCAATTTAGGCTATTACTAAGGCAGGAGGTGGGTTCTTATAGCCAACTCGTAGCAATGATTGCTTTCCAAAACCACCGGCTATACTAATTGTAATTTGTTCCGGGCCGTCAAATTGAGGTACCATGGGCGAACCATTTGCCACTTCTTCTTTGATCCATTCCGGTTGATCCTCATAGCAAAGGTGCCATAATCCACTTCTTACAATTTTTTCTCGCGAAGTTTTGGCATTCTCAAAAATAAATTGTTTGACCGCTTGCATTGAAAAGCCATCCGCGGCTATTGTAGCCGCATGTTCCGGGCCAAACAAGATGACCATCCCGCCGGGATCCTCGCCACCAGCCCTCCCTAATTGTCCTCCAATAAGGTCACAGGTGGACATCAAGACGCCTTTTCCATCTTTCGAGTCATGATCATTTTGCAGAAGGGGTAAAGTTGTTCCGAATACGCTAACAACGCTATCATTTAGTGTGAATCCAGTTTCCAAGCGCAATGGGGTCCATCCTTCCGGCAGATCATCTTCATTTTCACCGAGACAGGATGAATAGATGGGCAAACCCAATGTCGTCATGGTACCAACTTCATCCGAGGGTGACGTCACACCACCCAAGAGACGGGTCGTTAGGTTAAAAGCCCGACCGATGACTGCATTGGGTTTGGGGCCGGGAAATAGTGCGCTCTGGCGGGAATGTATACCCAGTTCTTTCACAATGGGACCCTGAACAAATAGGGTAATAAAACTGGGCCTTGTGGTGCTTTGCCATCGACGCAGTTCCGCTTCCGGGTTTAATGCTGCCTCAATAGCAGCTATGATAACGGGCAGGTGCTCTGGTTTTGCCCCTGCCATGACGGCGTTAATGGCGATCATCTCTACTGTGGCAACGCCCATACGGGGCGGAATAAGACCGATGATTTGATCAGGATTATAGCTGGTGCCTGAAAGCATGTTATTAACGCGTTCCTTGGTCGGTGGTATTATGGGCAAACCGTCACACCAGGCATTCCTGTAAAATAACTCGTTCACCTCCTCAAGGGTATCTGTGACGCTTACAAAAGGTGCAGGGTAAGGATCCGTAGTGGAGGTGGACGACCTCGGCATGTAATTGATCGCTTTATCGATGATCTCTTCGATGGCTCTATCAGCCTTTGCTGCAGCAAGACCGGGATCTATACCTCCAAGAGGGTGCTCTATGACGGCCATGGGCAGATGATCTACCCCAAGCCCTGTTGCGCACGTTTCCGCCAGTGTGATAAATTCAGAGGTAATATTGGAAACTGTCGGAACACCTCTTTTTTCCAGTTCAACCGAGCCCTGGACAAGCCAGGACGTACACGCGCCTCAATCGCCCTGAGCGGCTATGACCACATCGGCATTTTGAACGATCAAGTCAAGGGCTGCATCACTTTTTTTATCAGGATTTGCCGTCTCAGCAGCATGCGTTTCATAGAACTTTATGATTTTGGAACTTGGAAACCTTTGTGATAACAATTCAGCGACTCTATTCAAATAGAAATCACCATTGGGCTTACTATTCCAAAGAAGACCGATCCTTTTGCCGTCGAAAGAGTCGATGCGTGATTTAAAGTCCGTAATTCGCTCGGCCATCACCGCCCCGGTCGGATTGTAAACCTGAGTCGTTCGACTTTTTGCTCCAAAAATCTGCTCTCTCCTGGATAGATTCTCTGCCATTTCCCCCCCCTATGCCAATTCATTATGATCAGAAATCAGTGCTTTACAATCCCATTTGCTTAATGACGGCCATTGCTGCATTCGCACCATCACTGCAAGCTGATATGATCTGCATGGGCGGATGAGAGCGAACGTCACCCGCAAGACCGGTTCTTATAATCGTTACGTCAAATTGTTTATGTATAATTAAAAGGATAAAAACTTTCTTGAACGGGTCCGAGTTTAGGGAACACCGCTCTCATATGTCAAGTGTGAAGTGTGAAATGGTGAAATTCCAGGATTTTCCGTTATGGCAAGATTGACCCATTGCCTCAGATAAGTTACTTTGGGCATTTTATCCTGAAAGAGACTATGATATCGGGTAGAAATGGGACATAGTCAGCCCTGAGGAAGGCCAATTTCATTTTCGCAACGAGCTTTTGCCTGTTGATCGCTATAAAATCACACCATCCCTTATTATATGGACAATTTTTACTTCACAAAATGAAATGTATCATATATATGATAGAGCAGAAATTGAGAATGATCGGTGACTTTTAATCTCAAGCCTTAACCCATAGAGAAAGGAGTTCAAAAATGAAAAATTGGAAGGTTTTTACATTATGTGTATGTTTTTTGCTTTTGCTGTCATTCCCTGTGGCCGTTCATGCAAAGACCATTACACTTAAGTTTGCTGATCAAAATTCTGACGTGGGGTGGGGGCCGACCCACGCCACACAGCCGTGGGTGAAAAAGGTCGAAAATGCCACGGGGGGACAGGTTAAGATTCAGATCTACCCGAACCAGACCCTGGCCAAGGGCAAGCAGAATTGGCAGGCCACCAAGCGTGGCATCTCCGACATGTCCTGGAATGTCATGCCCTATTATGCCGGGTTAACCCCCTACGCGGAAGTGATCACGCTGCCGGGTTTACCCTTTA
The DNA here is from genome assembly GCA_030145585.1 of Desulfatiglandales bacterium. GTDB lineage: Bacteria > Desulfobacterota > DSM-4660 > Desulfatiglandales > HGW-15 > JAQYVK01. The sequence goes on from JAQYVK010000358.1 coordinate 4,145, forward strand.
ATTCGGCTGAGCAAGGTTCTGAGATCCTGTGGAAACTCTTTGAAAAATTCCCGGAGATGAGCGAGCAATTTTCCGAAAACAAGGTCCTTATCCTCCACACCTCGGACCCGTTTCTTATTATCTCAACAAAAAAGCAGATTAAGACCTTGAAGGACATCAAGGGGATGAAGATCCGGGTCGTGGGCGGCGCCATGGTGGATGCGATTAAGGCTTATGGTGGCATCCCCATGTTCATTCCCATGCCCGATAATTACATCGCCATGCAAAAGGGGACCGTGGATGGGGTAGGGGCTACCTGGGAGGCCATTCAGGCCTTCAGGCTCCACGAGGTCGGAAAATATGTCACGGTGAATTTGCCTACGGGTGCGAGTTATTTTGCAGTAGTGATGAACAACAAGACATGGGCCGGCCTGTCCAAGGATAATCAGGACGCCATCATGAGTGTGAGCGGCCTAAAGGGATCTATTGAGTACGGGAAAAACTTCTTTGATTCCGCCATGGAGGCAGTGCCCAAGATGGCAAAGAAGGAGGGATATGATCTCTCGGTATATTCGCTCCCTGACAACGAACGTGAGCGATGGATAAAAATCGGTAGTAAACCGGTGTGGGACGCCTGGGTAAAGAGGATGGAAGGCAAAGGTTACAAATCGGCCCGAAAGATCCTGAATGCGGCCTTTGAATTAGCCAAATAATTCTTTGCCACTATCACAAAACGTGATTGATAGGCGATGGAAGTGACGGCTTTATCCGCCGTCACTTTCCATTGCGACCTATGAAAAGCGATATACCTCTCAAAGGGTCTGTTTCGGTGAATCCGTCATCAGAGAACGGGTGAGTGCATGAATTTTCTAGCCAAGCCTTATCTGATCATCATAGGCGTCCTCACAGGGATCGCGGCAAGTGTTCTGTCGGCCATGATGTTCCTCATTATGACGGACGTTGTCCTTCGCTACGTTTTCAACAGCCCGATAACGGGTTCCTATGAAATCATTCAATACATGATGGCCGTCCTGGTATCCTTTGCCGTGGTTTATTGCGGCTACAAGCGGAGTCACGTCTCCGTGGATATTGTCTTTGATCTGCTTCCCCCAAGACCCCGGTCTATCGTGGCATTTCTGGGATCATTGATCGTCCTCATCCTTTTTATACTCATCGCATGGCAGAATGTCCTTTATGTCAAAGAAACTTACGATCAAAGATTGACATCTACGATACTGTACATCCCCACTTTCCCATTTGTGGCGGCTGTTGCCGTAGGTTTTGTGGCGTTTTGTCTGGTTATGTTTGTAGAATTCTTTAATTCCCTGCGCGGAGTCGTTAAGAAATGAGCCCGACGGTTATCGGCATTATCGGAATCGGCGTCCTGCTGATCGTTCTGTTCTCAAGGATACCCATTGGACCGGGTATGGCCCTGGTCGGTTTCGCGGGTTTTGCCTTCCTCAGCGGAATGGGGCCCGCCCTCGGTGTTTTAAGACAGGTCCCTTTTGAAATTTTCTCCGAGTACAATCTCTCCGTTGTTCCCCTTTTCATCCTTATGGGCTCTTTTTCAATGACGGCCGGGTTGAGTGAAGATCTTTACCGTGTGGCTTATAAGTGGCTGGGACATTTGAAAGGCGGGTTGGCCATGGCAACGGTGGGCGCATGCGCCTTTTTTGCTGCCATCAGCGGATCCAGTGTGGCCACCGCGGCCACAATGGCGACTGTGGCCCTGCCTGAGATGCGGAGGTATAAATACGCCCCTTCCCTTGCCACGGGATCTATCGCCGCCGGTGGGAGCATCGGCATCCTGATCCCGCCCAGCGTCATTCTCATCATTTATGGCGTCATTGCGCAGCAATCCATCGGTAAGCTGTTTCTTGCCGGTTTTATTCCTGGGGTGCTTGAGGCCGTATTCTACATTTTCACTATTGTTGTCCTCGTGCAGATCAATCCCCACCTCGGTCCGAGAGGACCTCAGACGAATTTCCGTGATAAAATGATTTCCATGGTCAGGGTGTGGGAAGTGGTGCTGCTATTCCTCTGTGTGATCGGCGGGATATACGCAGGGGTTTTCACGCCGACCGAAGCCGCAGGGGTCGGCGCTTTCGGGGCCTTTTTTTTCGCACTCATAAGGAAAAGATTAACCTTGCCCAATTTCAAGGAGAGTGTTACCGATACCACAAGAAATACGGGAATGGTGTTCATCATCATCCTGGGCGCCATGATCCTGGGATATTTTCTCTCCATCACCCGGCTCCCTTTTGAGATGGCAAGTTTAATTGCAGACCTCCCGGTGAATCGGTATATCATCCTTACGTTTATCCTTCTTCTCCTTGCCATGCTCGGATGCATCATGGATTCCATGGCCATCGTTTTATTGACCGTCCCCATCTTTTTCCCTGTGATCCTGGGCTTGAATTTCGATCCCATCTGGTTTGGGATCCTGGTCGTGAGGGTCACGGAAATGGGCTTGATTACGCCTCCTGTGGGAATTAATGTCTACATCATCAAGGGCATCTCCAATGAGCCCATGGGAACCATTTTCCGCGGTGTTATCCCTTTTATCGTGGCTGATATCCTTCACATCGCCCTTTTGATGGCCGTACCTCAGATCACCCTATTTCTACCGAGTATGATGGCCTAAGGTATAGAACACAATACAGTTCCGAACTTCGACGGACGTAGATGGATAGTTCTTCAGGAGGGAGGGGATGGCTTTTTTATCATATAGGTGAGGAAAAAGAATCCGGTAAACTTATTCAAAAAGGAGGGCAGTGATGTTACAAGAAATCGACAGGGAAAAATGCACAGGCTGCGGATCCTGTTTCAAATCCTGTGGCCTGGACGTATTCAGATTAGATACGAATCAGCCGTCCGTGGCTCCTTGTCAGTGGGCTTGTCCGACCGGCGTGGACATCAGAGGCTACGTCTATTTACTACAACAGGGCAAAATCCGGGACGCCGCAGAGATACTGATGGCGGCCAACCCCCTTCCGGCACTCACAGGCAGAACCTGCCACCGTTTCTGTGAGGGCAAATGTGCACGCACTAAAGTGGACGATGCAGTGAATATCAATGCCCTAGAACAGTACGTAGGCGACTGGGTACTGGGTCGTTCACCGGAGCCGAGCTTCATCCGCCACATAGGTAAAATTGGTGTGATAGGCTCCGGGGCTGCGGGCATGAGCTGTGCCTATTATCTCAACCGCAAAGGTTACGCGGTCACGGTCTTTGAATCAGAAGAACAACCCGGAGGACTATTTCGGACCGCATATCCCGAGCTTGCCTCCGGAGTGCTTGACTCCCAGATTGACTATCTCGGAAAACTCGGAATCGTGTTCGAATGCGGGGTCACTGTGGGCGACGGCCGGGAAGTAACCCTAGAGCAGCTGCGTGAAAAGGATTACAAAGCGTTCCTTTTGGCCGTGGGAGCGGCAGGGGATAAGACGAAACGCGCGGTGCCGCCATTTTCCTCGGTGGCTAGCATTACTGAGGATAGTCTCATCTCGGTGAGCCCGGGCGCCTATGTCACATCCTCTAAGGACGTGTTTGCCGCCGGCAACGCCACGGGTGGCGGCAATTCTGTGGCTCATGCCATTGCCGGGGGGCGGGAGGCGGCCGAATCCATTGATCGACATATTAACGGCTGGCATCTGCTGGAAGGACGCGGAGATGCTAAAATCCGGTTGGAAAATCCACCCGGTGCGGGGATCAAGTCCGTGCCTCGGCTAAACCGATCCTCATTGACGTGGAGGGAGAAGGGCGACCAGGGGTTTGTCTTTGAAGAAATGCTGGAGGAATCGCAACGCTGCATGACTTGCGGGAGCAAGGCATTTGCCGCCTTCAGAGATGACTGCATGAACTGCTATACCTGCGAGATGACTTGCCCTGAAGGGGCCGTGGTGGTGCACCCATTCAAGGAAAACCTGCCGCGCACGATTCCATACGAGACGGAAGGAGTGAGATAGATGAAACAGGAACAATTCGAACATACATTTAAGGCGGATGTGCTGATTGTGGGCGGTGGTTTTTCAGGCCTGTGGGCAGCCATCGGTGCCAGGCGGTTTGTTGAAAATGTTCTGATAGTGGATAAGGGACCCAGAGGCTGGGGAGGGCTGGGGACAATGTCCGGCGGGGATTTCCAATGTGTGGTTCGCGGGCAGACCAAAGTTGAAGACGCCCTGAAGGACGTAGTCCACTATCATGATGGGTTGTGCGATCAGGAAATGATCGAAAACATCCTGATTCAATCCTATGAACGCTTCGAGCACTACGAGCGTCTGGGGCATCTATTTTTGCGGGACGAGAGTGGCGAACTCAAGGGCATCCCCCAGAGGGGGCTCAAAAACATGAGGATGCTCCTTCACCGGCCATATGGGGCCGGGGGCCCCAGCATGGCCACGACGTTGCTCAAAGAGGTCAACCGCCTGGGTGTGAGGCGGATCGGACGTATGTGCGTCACGGACATTGTGAAGGATGAGAACACGGGTTGTGTTGTCGGAGCAGTGGGCTATCACACCCAGAGCGGTTATACATGCGCATTTGAAACCCCTGCCGTCGTGCTGGCCGCGGGCGCAGGGGCGTGGAAACCGTCCTATTTGATGAGTTCCAGCACGGGCCAGGGGACCTACCTGGGATTCAGAGCAGGCGCAGAGACCTCCCACAACGAGTTTGTGCATGTGTGGAACGTGCCGGTGATGTTCGGCTGGGAAGGGCAGACCGGCCTGCTGCCGCTGGGTGCGCGATTCGTGAATGCGAAAGGGGAGGACTTCATGGAGAAATATTACTCCCCGGTGCTTGGGTCAAACACTGACGTGACTTACAACTGCCGGGGCATGGCATTTGAGGCTCGCGCGGGAAGAGTCCCCATCTATTTGGACACCACTCCCATGAAGCCTGAGGACGCTGATATCATGCGCCCTGAGAGGGGATGGGCTCTGAATAACTTCAACCGGTTGCAGAGTGATGAAGGGGTGAAATTCTTCGGTGAAAAGACCCAGTGGATGCCTCAGGTCATGTGGCACAGCGGAGGTGTGGTGACCGACCTCAGCTACCAGACACGAGTTGAGGGGCTGTTTGCAGCCTGCCGGACCCGGGCCATTGATCCAGGTGTGTATATGGGGGGTTGGGCCCTCTGTACGACAGCAGTCACCGGGTATATCGCCGGGGGGGGCGCCGGCGAGCTGGCCAAGGGCAAGGGACGGCTCGGGTTCAACATGGAGGGGGCCAGGATCGCTTGCCAGGAGGCCATGGCTCCCTTGGGCAAGGAGGGTCTCTCGCCCAAGGACATCATGAGGGAGCTACAAGAGATCGTCTATCCGGCCGACGTGTGCCTTATCAAAAGTGAGGCCAGCCTGAACCGGGCGCTTGAAAGGACCAAGTACGTGAAGCAGGAGTTGGCCCCAAGGGCCGCTGTAGAAGACCCCCGGCAATTGGCCAAACTACACGAATCCCTGTCCATGCTTCTATGCACCGAACTCTTTGTACGCGCATCGCTCATGCGCAGGGAGAGCCGGTCCGGCCACTACCGGGAAGACTACCCTGAAAGGGACAACGAAAACTGGCTTCAGTGGATCTACGCTGCTAAGGACGGCAAGGGCGAAATTTCTCTCTATCCGGTATCGGTCCCTATCGAGCGTTACAAGATCAAACCCCACAAGTACTATATGGACAACTTCACCTTTCCCAAGTCCTAAAAGAAGATACCGGGATGATGAATAACGCTCAAATCTAGGGACAACGTCCATGAAAAACTAATTAAAATGAATTCGAGTTACTTTACTTTGTTTCTTATGGACGTGAATGCCTCCTCAAGCGGAATTTGCGTTAATGAGAAGCGTAAGTATTTCGACCCTTTAAAATTGGGAGCAAGGTAGACGCAGGCCAGAAGGCCCAGCTAGGGCCTTGCTCAAGATAGCTGTTGAGAATGCCGCGAAATATGCTGGTGAAAATAACACAACCAGCATCTCTCTAAATGAGGTTGAATTATTAAAAAATCGAGTATATGCACAACTTGGCAGGTCCGGAAGTCCTTATCAGGAAATACTGAGAGAGATACAGGAGGCATTTTTCCCTTGTGATGTCCGCATTCTGAAAAATGAGAAATCTCTGATGGAAAAGGCGGGTGAAAGTC
>JAQYVK010000359.1 GCA_030145585.1 Desulfatiglandales bacterium
ATTTATGAAATCGTTCAACTTGCGACTTTGATTGGCAATATAATTGTAATCAACTTTTTTCCTCGATAACAGCATGATGGAAGTGTTCCAAAGAAGACGGGTGACATGTGTTTTTATTTTTCTGAGTTCTCTCTGCTGCTCATCAGTAAACCCTTTGTGATGATTTTCAAAATGTTCATGGACACGAAGAATAATCTCTCTATGGCTTTCCGTTATGGCCTGGAGGGATCTTATGGTATGGGAGTATTTCTGTGTACTGTTGATGTTGTCTTTATGTAAAAGGAACAGAGTCTTAAATATATTGGCAACAATCACACTCGCCCATTTCTGAATCTTAGCTGTGTCACTTTTGAGCCCCTTCAATCTATGACGATCTTCCGAGAAAATTGATTCAAAGCAAACGCCTAATTTGTCACTTATCTCCTTTAAAAACAGACCCGTCTGTTCAAAAGAAGTCGCAACGGCAGTCTTTGCATCGGTGATGTTTTCCAGGCTGAATGCTTCAATGGATTTTGTTTCCTCTTCCTTTTTGAAATGCCAGCGGTAGCTTTTTACGATAAAGATAATGGTAAGCAAAAGGAGCCCCACAATGGCCGGTAATTTGAAGAAGTAAAGGAGGAGTGCGAAAATTAGAGAAACGGTAAAGGCTATAAAGGCCGTGAAAAACCATCCCCCAATAACCATAAGCACACCCGTTACCCTGTAAACGGCGCTTTCCCTGCCCCATGCCTGATCGGATAATGATGTTCCCATTGCTACCATGAATGTGACATAGGTCGTGGAAAGGGGCAGCTTCAAAGAAGTGGCAAATGAGACAACAGCACTGGCCACCACAAGGTTCACAGAAGCTCGCAAAAGGTCAAATGAAGGGGCTTGTCCTTCTATTGCGGGTGTCGTCACAGGAACTCCCGGGTCCAGACGTTTTGATATTGATCTTCTTATGGGTATAGGAATGAGTTTGCTGATAGAACTGTAGACGGTTAAAATTATGCGCACAATGATTCTGGAAAGGGCCGATGATTCAAAGCGCTCAGCCCCTTCGTCCTGCCTTCCCAGGCTTATTTCGGTTTTGGTAACCGTACGTGCTTTTCTGGAGACCCACAGTGTAATAACCATTATTGTCCCTGCAATAAGGAGTAAAAAGGTCTCGGTTTGTACTTTGTTCTGGAGGGCTTCCATTGTCACGTTCAGAGGATCGCTGGTCCCTATGGCCACATCGTAGGCACTCATCCCGGCAAGGGGGACCCCAATAAAATTCACGAGGTCATTGGCAGCAAAGGCCATGGCCAAAGCAAAAGTCCCCACCAGGACAATCGGTTTAAGAATATTGATCTTGGTAAATGAAGTCAGGAGTTGAAATATGATAGCAAAAAAAACAAAGTTTGCGGAGAGTATTGTCCAGGTATGGTTTTTGATCCATACGACTGCTTCTGGAGTTAAAAAAGAGGTTCCCTTTGCCCCTTTTATCAGGATAAAGTAGGTAATCACTGCCAGTGCAATCCCCCCCCAGAGACCTCCATACCGTTTCAATCGACTGGTGTAGTCAAATGTGAAGATCAGGCGGGATATGAACTGGATTAGAACGCCGAAGAAAAAGGCGATCACCACGGATAATAGGATGCCCATAATAATGGCTAAGGCCTTTGCCGTGTTAATGTAATTGACTAATTCGGCAAGATCTTCTCCGGCCGAAAAAATCTTTAAAAGAGAAACCGCCACAGCAGCCCCCAGAAGCTCAAAGACAATGGATACGGTTGTTGATGTGGGCAGTCCGAAGGTATTGAAGGCATCAAGAAGCAGAACATCGGTAAGCATTACGGCCAGGAAGATGGTGATAAGCTCGGGCATCAGGAAAAATTCGGGATGAAATATGCCCTTCCTTGCGACCTCCATCATGCCACTCGAAAAAGTGACGCCGGCCAGCATCCCCAGGCTTGCAATAATCATAATGACATGGCGGGGGGCAACCCTTGATCCGATGGAAGAATTTAAAAAGTTCACCGCATCGTTGCTGACACCCACAATCAGGTCAAAAACAGCGAGGCCAATCAGAATTATCAACGCAAAGTAATAGATATCCATAAAATGTCCTGTTATTCGTTTGTTTCAATTAAATGATCTCCTTAAATATTACAGGCATTTGTTAGATTCATATTAGGATTATAGTATGAAAATGATTTTTTTGTGAGAAAAAGTGGTTTTTGGTAAAAATAAGGGTTTAGGCTACAATCGGGGGACGGTGTGTGGATGTTCATTTATGAAGACCGCGTGGGCATGTACACCCCTGCGGGGTGAAACCAATGCCGGGCCCTCAGGACTCAGATCTTTACTAATGCAAGCCGTGATTCGAGAAAATTCCGAATCAGGGGACTTTGTTTTTTGAAGCTCTAGATGGCGTCTTCGTCTTCCTCTCCTGTCCGGATGCGGATTGCCTTTTCTAATGGAATGACGAATATCTTTCCGTCTCCTATCTCCCCTGTATAGGCTGTCTCCTTAATGGTATCGATTACCTTTGGCGCCAAGTCAGAGTCAACGATAACCTCGATCTTCGTTTTGGGC
>JAQYVK010000360.1 GCA_030145585.1 Desulfatiglandales bacterium
GCCTGGGATTAAAAAAACGGTGGGCCAGCTTTAGTGGGTCAAGGAAGTTAGAATAAAACGTTCAAACTTCTATCCATCAAATAGGGGCAAAAAAACTATCACGAAAACACGAAAGATCGAAAACGCGAAACATCCTTACTTGTTGGGTATCGCTTCGCTCTACCCATCCTACGATCTATATTCTACCTTCTCCCCTTCACCGCTTCTCCGTTTCTCCGCTTCAGTATTCTGCGCTTCGCGTGTTCACCGTTTACCGACTTATGGATTCCAATTAATGGTGTGGTTTTTAAAATCGATCCTGTAGTCAAGTTCTCGCAGAAAATTCATGCCGAGCAGGCCTTTAAAAGGCGTGAAAGGGCCGTCATACTCTATGATGCTTACGTCCAGGTTTTCTTTCTTAACAGGTCCCGCCTTGATATAACTCAGATTCCCGATCCCGGTATCAATGAGTTTTCCGCCCGCGACCTGGAATTGTAACGTCCGCGAAGCCTTTAGTTTCAATCGATCGGCAACGCTTTTGTGTATCATGACCATGGTTGCACCGGTATCCAAAAGGAGTAATGTCTCAATTTTTTCTCGGCCGTTGCCCAGGACGACTGGAATCAAGACCGAATCTCCATATATTTTTACTCTCTGAATCCCTTTGTTCTTTGGTGCTTCCTGATTTTGTTTTCTCTGTAGCGCTCTACGCTGTGACTCATACTCCTGGCGTCTCACCTCACGTTCTTCCTCTAGCTCTCTCTCCCTTTCTTTGTGCAATCTATCGACTTCCCTTTGCAACCGCTCCTGTTCCTTGATCCGCTCCTCCAGTTCCTTTTGTTCCCTCTCCTGCTGAATGGCTCTTTCCTGCTCCGAAAGGTGATCGTACTTTTCTTTATAGACTTTGATTTGATCCCTGTACTGCAAAGGGATTTTAGCTTTATCATCTACAAAAAAAGCGTTTCCCTCTTCATCAGTATACTTGTAGAATTCCGCTCGCAGTTCCGAAAGCGAAAACAAGGATAGAGAAATAAGCAATATCAACATTATCCCATTTTTCATCTTTCCAAACATACCGTTATCCCTCTAACCAGATCAGTTCCATAATAACCATCTAAAAAATTTTGTGGCTCAGCCGTCAGAAGTCAACCACCGTTGTTTAAAAAATGATATCAAAGTCTGATGGATGGGGTCAAATGTTAGAATTTCCGGTGAAACGAGGCCGTCCTAAAGCCCTATCACGATGGGCCTTCAGGAATGGGGATCGTTTGTGCCGTGAGAACGCCGCTCTTGAAGACAGATGAGGTCCTTTTCTTTACTCTCAATTCCTCCTTTTGCCTTTCCAAAACAAAAAAATGTATCTTCTCCTTATGCTCCCGGGTTAGATCGATAAACGCGCAGTGATATGTGTTTTCGGAGATATTAACGATTCTCATAATCCCGGAAATCTCCTCTTCGATCAGGGATAGAGCCATCTTAAAGGGGTATTCTTTGTTGAACTCCATATTCTTTCCCGCATCTTTATAAACGGCCATTCCCCCCGCACCGACATCCTTGACAAGAAAGGTATGAGGCTCAACAAAGACCTGAACCGGGTCCTTTCTTGAAGGTTTGATCCTGAAATAGGCCCCACCCTCCTCTTTCTGCATCTCCAGGATGTAACGATGTATTTTGTCCGTCTCTGTCCGAGCTAGACCGATGAATGCGCATTGATATGTTTTATCGGAGATATCAACGATCATGATCGTCCCTGTGATGAGCTCATCGATCAACGGCAGGGGCAACTTAAAGGGGTATTCCTTTTTTATCTCCAGGCCCTTCTCTTTTCCCCTATAGGCCGCTACACCCCCGGAACCCATATCCCGGATTTGTAGCACATGGCCTTCAATAGACAGTTTGATGGGTGCCTTATGGGATGGCGCCACCCTTGAAAAGGCCCGCCGCTCTTCCTTCTGCCTTTCCAGGATAAACTGGTGTATTTTTTCAATCTCTTCAAGGCTAAGTTCAATAAACGCACATTGATAGGACATATGGGAAATATCGATGACTCTGATCATTCCGGAAATGACCTCATTGACTAATGGCAGAGGCATGTTGAATGGATATTCTTCCCCTATTTCCAGTTCTCTGTCATTATTTCTGTATATCCTCATCCCCTCAGCGCTGATATCTACAACGGGATATCTGTGCCGCCCTACGGATGCATCAATGGGTTCTTTCCCGGATGGTTCCACTCTAAAAAAGCTTCTTCCATCCTCTTCGATCGATTCGATCAAGAGGTCATTCTTTTTCTTTGAGAACAAATTCGACCCTCCTATTTTTTCGTCGCTCTTCCGGGTTATCATTGCCCGCAATGGGTCTCAAGTCCGCAAACCCGGTGGCGGCTAGTCGCTCCCCCGAGATGCCGTTGTCTATTAAATGTCTAAGGACCGTAGAGGCCCGGATGGCTGATAGCTCCCAGTTGGATGCAAATTTTTGTGTGTGAATGGGACGATTGTCCGTGTGACCCTGGATTTCCACCTGATACTGAGGATTTTCTTTGATAATTTGAATCACCCCATCGAGAATTCTATTCGCCACAGGCAGAAGCTCGGCTGAACCGGTATCGAAGAGGACCTGCCCCTCGATCCTAATGACTATTTTTCCCTCAACAAAGGTGGCGTCCATATTCTTCATGAGGTTTTTTTCCCTGATGATAGAATGAATTTCCTGAAATGTGTCCACTTCCCGCATGCCGATGAAATGGTCGAGTTTCTTTCCATCCATAATCGAACCGGTGTCTATAAGGTCAAAAAGGCTTGTTGAAGGGGTATCGACCCTGAAATCGATTTCAAAGGATTTGAGGACACCCGTGATTTTCTCCATGTTCATCATTGATATGGAAAATAAGAGGATGAAAAAAATCATGACCAGGGTAATCAGATCGGCATAGATCATGAGCCAGGCTGATTTACCGTCTGTTTGGGCGATTTCTTCAATGTCTGTAAGCTTCGTCTCCATCACAATTGGTATACAAGATTTTCCGTTAGTGTCCTGTCTTTGGCCGGGATAAAGGAGGAGAGCTTTTCAAAAACCATGAGTGAATTGTTGTTTTGTAGTATCGAAATAGCTCCCTCAAAGATGATTTCCAAATTGATCACTTCGGCCATCGTCCTTATTTTGAGCTTGCCTGCTATGGGCAGAAAAAACAAGGTCGATAGGAGAACCCCGTAAAAAGTGGTCAAAAGGGCAATCGCCATCGCCGGCCCTATGCCGGCCGGGTTGGTCAACTGATTGAGCATTTGGACGAGACCTATGAGGGTCCCGATCATGCCAAATGCGGGAGCAAAAGTGGCCATTTTGATAAACACGTCCTGAATGTTTAAATGGCGGTGCTTGAGCGATTCGATTTCCGTCCTCAGGGCGTTCCTGATGATATCTTCCTCAGCGCCATCCGCCATAAGAGTGCAACCCTTTTTTAGGAGAGCATTGTTTAAGCTGATCTTGCTTAATGCCACCAATCCTTGCCTTCTGGATATCTTGCTGAGCTCGATCATGGTCTTCACCATGTTATTGGAGTCGGTTTTTGGCTCAAAAAGGACAAAAAAGGCCGCTTTAAATGCCTTTAATACATCCCTAAGGGGGAAAGTAAGCAGTGTAGAAGCAACAGTCCCGCCTAATACGATCATGAGACCCGCCACATTATAGAAATTGGTAAGATCTCCTTTCATAAATATGGCGGCGATTATTAAGGAGAGGCCGGACAGAATACCGAGAATTGAAGAAAAATCCATAACTTTTAGTTGATTCCTATCGTCAACAAGTTGACGCCCCGGTTTTCTAGAGGATAACCTGGGGCACGAAGAAAACTTTCATGGACCGAGACATACGTCCTTCTTGAAATTTTGAGATCAAAAAAGATCCAAGCAAGAGGATGAATCCATTTTTGTCTCTTTTAGAATTATGCAAAATATGAACCATTTTCTGCTAAAAGAGGCCTCCGGTCTTCTATATGATATGCAAATCAGCCAGATTTTGACTGATGCAGGTCTAAGGCCCCATCAACTCGTTTTTGCCTTGACCTTGACAGGGTGATCGCGGGTTCCATATACTCTCCCGATAAAACCACTCCCTCGGGTTTCCCCGTCAATGCGGGTTCTTAAGAGATGCATCCTCAACTTTCGCTAAATTGGACGTTTTTAGGCTAAGACCACATATTTTGTGTCAAATTTTTGTTTCAAATTCTGGTGAAAATTATGAGCTGATGCTTGATGCTGGTCGCGCCTGCCCGTCATCTTCCTAGCTAAGAGTGGCAGGCGAGGATGCCGGATGGTATAGCTGTTTTCATAAATATGTACCGATGGTAGGAGTGTGCGACAGTATAAATCCCCCCTGGCCCCCCTTTTGAAAAGGGGGGAATGCTTACACTCCGGCATTGCTCATTATGGCTATAGGTGTGCTGAACCTACTTCAGGCCTTCATAAGTTCCCCTTTGACAAAGGGGGGCGGGGGGATTTATAAAAAGGCAAATCGGAACATATCGCTGACAATTACTATAAAAGGTTTTTATTGATATCCAGTATCAAGGATCCAGTATCCAGTAACGCCCCGCATAACCGCCCCAAGCAGTTCTAGGGCGGGCAGCGATAGGTTATTGACGCCGGCAACTCGTCGGTTTAAGGTGGAGTTTCGCAAAGATAAGAAAAAGGGCTTAGCAGCAGAAGCGCTTGGAGATGGGCGATCTGAAGTCCTTCGACGAATGCGAAAATGGAGTATCTTCGATTCATGAAACCCCTTTATACTGCCTATTCCGCCCTGACTTCCGGTCTTTTCTTGACCGGTTTCCCTCCATTTTGGTTGTATACCAGGCTGAGCGGTCGGCATAGGAGAGGATTGAAAGAACGCCTCGGATTTGTTCCTTACCGGGTTTCTGAAGATCCCTCGGATGGGCCCAGCATTTGGATTCATGCGGTATCCTTAGGAGAAGTGAGGGTAGCTGCCCCCATCATAGCGTCCCTGAAGCAGCTTATTCCAAGGGGTTCGATCATTCTTTCCACCACGACCGATCATGGGAAGGTCCTTGCCAATGATACATTTGGGAATTTGCCTGTCCTTTATGCCCCCATCGATGTGGCATTTTCAGTGAAAAAGGCCCTCGCAAGGGTACGCCCCAGGGTGATGGTCTTCCTGGAAACGGAAATATGGCCGGCCTGGCTGGTAGAGGCCCACCGGATGGGTATCAAGACCGCATTGATTAATGGCCGGATCTCTAAAAGATCAATCGGAAGGTATCTCAAGTTCAGGCCTTTTTTTAAGGAAGTCCTGAAAAGTTTTGATGCATTCAGCATGATTTTGGATCAGGACGCCCGCCGAATAATAGAAATGGGGGCGGATCCAGGGAAGATTGAAATAAACGGCAACGCCAAATATGAACTGCTGGCCAATCAGACGGACCCGGCCACTGTAGAGAAGATGCGTCAGGTTTTAAACCTTCATCCGTCCCAGAACGTTTTCGTTGCGGGCAGCACACGTGATGGAGAAGAGACCCATATCCTGGATGTTTTCGAAAAGATCCGTGAGTCTTTTCCTGATACGGTTTTGATTATAGCACCCAGACATATAGACCGGACACCTGCCATTGAATCTCTGCTCAGGGCACGTGGGCTTACCTATCAACTGCGCACTGATCTTGGGAGAAATGGTACGACGAGGGGAGCACCTGTGGTTGTCATGAACAGCTTTGGGGAACTCTTTTCGCTCTATAGCGTAGGTACTATTAATTTCTGCGGCGCCAGCCTGGTACCATTAGGAGGGCAGAATCCCTTGGAAGCAGCCGCTTGGGGGAAGCCGGTTTTCTATGGTCCCTTCATGGATGATTTTGTGGATGCCACGGTCCTACTGGAGGGCCTGAATGCGGGGATACAGGTTAGCGATTCTGAATCATTCGCGAAAAAGGCCATATGGTTTTTAGAACATCCAGAGGCTTTGAAAGATTTCGGAAACCGGGCTAGGCAGGCAGCCATAAAAAATCGGGGCGCCGCACTAAAACACGCCAAGGTTGTTGCCCGGTTGTCAGAATCCCCCGCATGAAGA
>JAQYVK010000361.1 GCA_030145585.1 Desulfatiglandales bacterium
CCGTGAAAAAAACGGCATTTAGGGAAGCTATTGGTTTAAAGAAGGCCCTGTTGAACTGTTAACTAACAACCTAACCCAGATTAAAATTTTAAACCTTTAACCGAAACACCAAACGCATAACGAAATCCTCTAACCCAGTTAATTAATCAACTTTCATCCTAACCTCCTTTCTCCGGCAGAGCCCTAAACGGCTCTGCCTTTTTGTTTTTAGTCTATTTTTTAGGCAGAGCTTTAAATGGCTCTGCCTTTTTTTTACACCCTACTCTTAGGCAGAACGTTATATGGCCCAGCTCATGTAACTCGCCTGCCCGCCATAGCCGACCCGTCGTCAACGGGTTGGCGAAGGCGGGTCACTTGTCCCTCGTAACTCGTCACTATTTTTCACATTTTTTTAAGTAACTGATTGGCCGCTACAAGCATGGGATCCCATGTGGGGCCGAAGGGAGGAGCATAGGCCAAGTCAGATTGGCTGAATGCCTCAACCGTCATCTTCGCATGGAGGGCCACAGCAGGCGCATTCACCCTGTGGGCCGCTCCCTCTTTCCCAACCAGTTGAGCACCTAAAAGTCGACCCGATTTTTTATCTCCCACGAGCTGGACCCAGATCATAGATCCGTTGGGATGGGCATGAGCCCGTGAGCCACTTTTTATTACGATTTCAACAGGGTCAAACCCTGCCTTTTCCGCTTGGACCACGTTGAGGCCGGTTCGGGCCACCTGCATGTCAAATACTTTAAAGACCGCTGTGCCTACAATACCCGGCAATTCTATACCCTTTCCGATCACATTGTCCGCAACGCCCCATCCCGCCCTGTTGGCCCTCAGTGCCAATGGGATCCAGGCCTTCTGCCCGGTAACCACGTGAAAGGCGTCGGCACAATCCCCGGCGGCATAGATGTCCCTATCAGAGGTTCTGAGGGCCTTGTCTACGGCAATAGCGCTAGATGGTCCAAGGTCAAGACCCGCTTCTTCGGCCAGCTCACTGTTGGGCTTGATCCCGACGGCGACCAGGACCATCTCGCCTTCCAGGGCAGAGTCGGCGCAGACAACCCGCAAGCCATGATTGGTCTTTTCAACGCCTTTTATCTCCTCCCCGAGAAACAAGTTTACCCCATGATTCTCAATCTCATTCCTGATCTCCGTGGCCATTTCCGTGTTCATCCAGGGAAGGAAGACCGGCCGTGGCTTCACCATATCGACCTGGATGTTCCGATCGTGAAGAGCCTCAACCATCTCCAGAGCAATATATCCCATCCCGATAATGACCGCCTTACGGACCCCCCGAGACCGAATAAAGTCCTTGATCCTTCTGCCCTGTTCAAGGCTTTTAAGGGTCATAACCCCTGGGAGTTCAACACCCGGGAAATCCGGTAATACGGGAGATGCGCCCGTAGCAAACAACAGGGCTTCATAAGGGACCTCGAACGCTTCTCCGTTCCGGGTTTCACCCCGGACCACTTTGGTGGTGCGGTCAATGGATGTCACACGATGTCCGATTCTCAGATCTATTTCCTGTTTCTCTCTAAAGACTCGGGCCTGTCTGACAACCAGATCATTTATATCCCGATCAGGGTCAGCAATGTTATATGGCATACCGCAGGCACTGTATGAGACATCACCCGTCTGTTCCAAAACGGTAACCTCAAGCTCAGGCTGGTTTCTTTTGGCCCGGCTCGCCGCGCTCATCCCGGCTGCATCTCCCCCAATAATGACAAATCTCATAATTCCTCCTTTTTAAAGGATTGGTTTATTTGCTTCTTCTCCAATTTAGTTGGAGAAGAGGATTCGAGGATCCAAGGATTCAAGGGTTCAAGTGTCCGTTTTGCAACGATCTCATAAATGCTTTAAACATCTCTTATCCTTAACCTTAATACTATAATATATCGGTTTTGTTCTCTGAATTTTCCGGTTATCTTGTAGATATCCAAACAGGGTTTATAAAATTTCTTAAAATCTTTTAACTGCCTGTATTTCTATGGTTTTTCACTGGAACCCTTGACCCCTCGACTCTTGCCCGCCGTATTTGTGGCGGGCCGAATCCTTCTAATCTAAGCAACCTCTTTGAAAATGAACTCCACAGTTTTCATTCAACTAAATTGGAGAAGAACCGTTTATTTTTGAAGAAGTCCGACCAATGGACCGGAAAGCTGAAATACTGTGTTTCCTGCTTTAAAATACATGATTCACCCCATTTGACATAGAAAAATAGAGAAATAGTTTTATTAGAGAAGTGATATTTTGAACAATTTTCCCAGAACGCGTTTCTGGAATGTTTTATATCAGAGGAGGCGCTATGAAATTAAATCGAATGATACTTTTTTCTTTCCTCTTTCTTTTTTTTCCCGGATCTGTCTTCGCAGATGATATGAGAGTTAAGACCGACGATGTCATATATTATAATAACGGAAAAGATGTCAGGGGATATTTGGCCACTCCCGGGGATAACAAAAAACACCCGGGCATGATTTTGATTCACGAATGGTGGGGGCTTAACGACTATATTCGGCAAAACGCTATCGCCTTTGCCAAGCTGGGGTATGTGACCCTAGCGATTGATCTCTACGGGGGTAAACCAGCCGCTACCAACCCCCAGGATGCAAGAAAGCTCGCCGGTAGCGTCAGGAACAACGTCGATGAAGCCCTCCGGAACTTGAAAAGTGCCGTCTCATTCATGAAGACCCGTTCGGACGTGTATCCTGATCGAATGGCCTCAATCGGATGGTGCTTCGGAGGGGGTTGGTCCTATCAAATTGCCAAAAACAACCTTGGCGTGAAGGCTTCCATTATCTATTACGGCCGGTTTAATCCAAAAGATGACCTAAGCAAAATGAGGGCAACAATCCTTGGGAATTTCGGTGCCGAAGACCGGGGTATTAAGGTGGATACGGTCTATGAATTTCAGGCGAAATTGAAGACCCTGAACGGGGATCACGAGATATATATTTATGAAAACGCGGGCCATGGATTCGCCAATGAAGGAGGAAGGGCCTACAATAAAGAGGCTACAGACCTCGCCTGGAAAAGGACCGTTGCCTTTCTGAAGAAATATTTATGAAAAAACGGTGTAAGGCCTTTAGTTTGAAACTCTAACGCTCGGTTAATTCCTGGCTTGGGTATCAACCTAAAACGGATTGTGAGTAAGACAATTTCTGCACGAGCATCCTCCTTTCATTCTTTTTCACCCTTTTGATTTAGTATC
Organism: Desulfatiglandales bacterium; assembly: GCA_030145585.1. Taxonomy (GTDB): domain Bacteria; phylum Desulfobacterota; class DSM-4660; order Desulfatiglandales; family HGW-15; genus JAQYVK01. The sequence continues at coordinate 3,200 of JAQYVK010000361.1, forward strand.
ATGCAGCTATCTTAAAATGTGTACTGAAGACTGGCATATACAAAATCGACTGGGTCTGAAGGACCGGTTTGTTTGATGAATTCACCCGGGAAAAAGTGGCTGTATCCCACGAGTATGAGCGTGTGGAGGTTGTGGGCATATTTGAGCAGAAAATCAACCTCCTGTCCAACTTCCAAACTTGTCCCCGGGCCCCCTTTTCGAGCTTCAATTCCGGCTGCGTTATATAAGGCATCTTCCTCTTCGGCACGCCAGAAAAAGTGCCCATCCACCTCACATGTTAACTTGTTCAGTGGGACAAAAGTAATGCCGAGGTTGGGGTCGATAATATTCTGCCGACCAACAATGTCGATGTAACCCAAAAACGCATGAGCAAGCGGATATATTTGGTCGAAGGTCCTGACTTTGTTGTCGTTTGGGTTTTTATCTCCGCTGCCATAGTCGAATCCAAAATATAGTCTCGGTTTGATCGCGGTTTCTGTAAATCGGTAACCGAACTGGCTTCCGATCATAAAGGCCCCGACGTTGTTGTCGCCTGAATCGCCAAACTGATAGGCTGCTTCAAAGTCGTAATCTATCCCTGTGTGGCCTATGCCGCCGAAAATTCGGCCACCGACGGTATGGCGTTTTTCGTCTAATGCTTTACGTTCACGGTACAACCAGTAACCGTCAAGGCCAATCCCGTCTCTTTCGGTCACCCTTGTCACATGGATACCGGCAAAGGGTTGACCGCTGTCAGCTTTGTTTAAGTCAAACTTCTTGATCGGCACAAACTGAGTCCCAAAGCCGCTGATTTTCCAATTATCAAGACTGTAAATGCCTTGAAATCCATCCCAGGTACGCATCGTGTTGAGCCAGTCCAAGGGACTGACCAATCGTTGCTTACCAAACAGCAAAAACTGGCGCCCTGCGCGAAAGGTCAATTTCCCACTTTCACCCAGGGGTAACATGACATCGGCGAATCCCTGTTGTAGGTCGAGCTCATCCACATCAAAGGATCTTCGACCGCCTGGCAGGTCGCGATCAGTGGAAAACGCGCTTTTGATTTCGGCGAAAAACCTCAAGTACTCTCCGGTATGAATGTCGGTGTGAAGACGGATACGTGTCAACAGAAAGGTGTCGTCGAACGCTTTATTGAAATTAAAATTCCTCCAACCTTCAAAACGAAAGCGAACCTGTCCACCGAAACTCATCCAGTAATTACCGTCCTCTGATAAGGGGATGTATTTGATTGGATCAAAAAAATTACCGGTTTGGGATTTGTCTTGACCGGCCAAAGCTGACCAATCTTCGTTTTGACGAAGCACAGGGCTGTACTTGGGGCGCTTGAAATCATCCTGTTCCGCTGCAAGGCTCCCTTGAACAGCCAATAAAACGGTGATTAGACCAACAAGAGAAAATAATTTCGTTTTCATAATCATCTTCTTTGTTATCGATTTTTCTTGACTGAGATAATTTCGTTACCGCTCTGAATGGCTGTAATTCCTTGCCGAGCAACCACCACTATCGAGATGGCCACCTTGCCTTCGATGGGCATGGCGGACATGGTTTCCATAGCGAGCAATTCCGCCACCCCGTCTATTACGTTCACTTTACCGATTGAGATGCGGTTGAAGAATTGTGTATTACGGGCAAAAAGAACCAGGTTAGCATTAAAATCCACTTCCGGGACGGCTTCTCCCGGGTTGAAGGCTTTCCAGACGCCCGCAAAGATTTCAGAGTTGCCAATGAAACCGACAGCCTGTTCGCGCTGCCCCTCCGGAAGCAAGTTGAGCTGATCCACAGGAAAATCACCCCGCCAAGATTGTAGGATATTGACCTCGCCGCTGGCCGCAGGCGTTTGTTCTGATGTTTCTGCTGTTCTGTTGTTTGAACCGCCGCAGCCGAAGTAAATCACTCCCGTCAGGATCATCACCCATAGTCTGAGTTTTCTCATAGTTTATCCCACCACATAGGGCACCTTATTGGAAACCCTAGAGAAACGCACTTCAATTTTATGACCCCAGTTAACAGCCACCCCTAAAAGGGGTGGCTTAATGATGTCCCTAAAAGGATCTTTTTAACTCTCACAGAGCCCACAGGGATCACAGAGTCTATTTGATCTGAATTCCTGAGACGGGAATCCAGATCAATTTGCCATCCCGCTTGCGCGGGACTCAATATCATTTTAGCCACTCAATTGAATCCGGATTAAACCATAGGTCCAGTGAGGGACTGATGGTTGGTCTGATTCAGGATACCTGTCCCGTTTTTAAAAACAGGCTCAACGAATCAGACCAAAAAAAATCTCTCTGAGGTCTCTGTGTACTCAAGCGACCAACGGGAGCTGCCGGTTGTAGAGGCAGACTTTCACAACCGGCTTTGAAAGAGAAAGGGCGAGAGAAAAAACAAACCCTCTTTCCCGCATAGCATAGCTTGGACCATCCCGCCTTAGCGGGAAGGTTTATGGAAATAATTACTAAAGTGATATAAGGGGTAGACGCAAAAGATCGACAGCGTTGTCGCGATAGATCTGTCTTTTTTCCTCATCGGTCAGCCCCAAGCGTTCAACAGACTCAATGGTTTCCCGGATAAGCCGGAGACCCATCTGGTTGTCAAAGGGCATGTCCGTAGCGAATATCATTTGATCGAGACCGGCGAACCCCAAACCGCATTTCAGCGCGTCGGTATTTCCGTTTACGGCCGTATCGTAATAAAAACGACGATAGTAAACCAAGGCCTTCTCCTTGAGATAGATATCCCTGTGACCCATGCTCATCTCATTAAAGTCGTCGTTCCAATCCAGGCGACCTGCTACAAAGGGAATCATCCCGCCACAGTGGTGGGTAATGACCTTCAACCCGGGTAGTTTCTCCATGACCCCTCCGGAAACCAGTCTGGTCATCGCCATAGCCGTAGCGAAAGGCCAACCCAATTTGGTCCATATCCTGTATTTTGAGATTTCTTCTCCCTTGTAGTCCGGGATGGTCATCTCACGAAGGGGATGGATAAAAATCGGCCGATCGAGTTCCACCATTTTCTCATAAAGTGGCATGAACTCCGGAGCATCTAGCGGTTTCCCTGCAATATCTGTATAGATTTCTACGGCACGGAGTCGAAGTTCCTTGATTGCGCGTTCAGCCTCCTTGACTGCCGCGTCCACATCTGTCATGGGTAAACATGCAATTCCTGCTGCAAAACGGTCCGGATATTTTTGAACCAGTTCGGCCAACTCGTCATTGGCCATCCTTGCCAGCTCTACTGCCACATCAGGAGGGGCGAGGGAATAGATGGGCGGGGATGCTATGGAGATGACCTGCATATATTCATCAAAGGCATCCATGACGCGAAAACGGGCATCGATATCCATCAGCGTCGTAACGGTCTTTGCGTAACGGGCCGTGTTTAAACTCGTGTCTCTGTCTGTCACCTTCTGCTCGAGACCAGCTTGATATTTTTTAGGTAAAATATGGGTATAGGCGTCTATGATCATCTCTCCTCACTCCTTTCAATACGTCGGTTTACAGTGTTCTGGATTCATCGAATACTTCTCCCCATGTCGTTTTAAGTGAAGAACCCCGACCCAAGGTCGGGATTCTTCTTAGGTGTCCGGCTGAAAGTCTCTTTCAGCCGGACAGCAGGAGCCGATCCATTATTCTATCGTTCTGTTAACGTGGTACGGTGGCCGGCTCCTTTATCCTCCCCAATTTCTGAAAGATCTTGACCTGCTTGGGCCATCCATCTTCGAGGAGTTTCGTGTATTCCCGATGCCGCATTTTCATAGGCATCGTCGTAAAATTTTTGCAAAAATCCAGAAATATCTGTGAGTCCACGGCCTCGGAAACGGCATCTTCTATTTTTTCAACGACGGCAGGATCCATGCCGGCAGGCCCAAATATGGAGAATACCGTATCATTGAAATAGTTGACTCCCAGTTCTAACATGGTTGGAGCATTAGGAAACTCGCCCATACGCCTCTGGGTGTGAACGGCCAATATCCTCATCTGGCCCGATTGAACCATACCGGCGAATTTGGGGCCTGCCGAGCAGGCCTGGACATGCCCCCCAAGCACCGCTGTGAGGGACGGCATAGTCCCTTTGTAAGGGATGTGGATCCACTTTATCCCTTCTTGCTCCGCTGCAACCTCCATGGCCACATGCATGGGAGAACCGGAACCTGTTGTGGAATATTTAACCTGACCCGGATTCTGTCTGGCGTACTCAACCAAATCCTTCCAGGTTTTAAATACGCTGTCCGCCTTGACGACCGTTGCTGACGAGACTGCTGCGTAGGCAAAAATGTTGGTGAAGCTGGCAAGGGGTTTATAGGGCACCTTACGTTGGACGGGTATTCTAAAAATGCCGGACGAAGTGCCCGCAGAGAGGGTATAGCCGTCCGGTTTCGCATTAGCCAAAATCCCCAGCGCTACGGTTCCGGCGCCGCCCGTCTTATTGATCAAAACAATGGACTGGCCCAAGGCTTTTTCCATAGCCGGTGCCAACGCGCGGGCACTGGCGTCCATGGACCCGCCTGCCGCAAATGGGATAAAGATGGTGATGGGTTTATCAGGCCAGGCCGCGGATGCAGTTTGAACCGATCCTAGGGCGAAGGCCCCACAAAGAATGACTGTAAACAAAACAAACATTGCCTTTTTCAATCCGTTCATTTTTCTCCTCCTTTTTATGGTTGATGTTTAAGTCACCGGCCTCTTAAAGTGGCTGCGGATGATCCCGATTATGGAAACCACGGTCAGAATTAGGAAACCCAAAGCAATGGGTCGGGTGACAAATATACTCAGAGATCCGCTTGACATCAGCAGCGACTGACGCAAAGCGATCTCACCGATAGGACTAAGGATGAAGGCGATCAATAAAGGGGCTGTGGCGAACTCCAACTTCATCATAAAGAAACCGAGTATGCCGAAAAAAATCATTATGGCGATATCAAACATAGAATGCTGGATAGCGTAGGACCCCACGACACAGAAGAGCATTACAACAGGAAAGAGGATGTTCCTTGGCACCCTGCTTAGATAAGCAGCATATTTCATGGCAATGGAGCCGATGATAAAATAAACAATGTCACAGATGATGAAACCGATGAAAATGGCGTAAATGATCTGAGAATGATCCTTAAAGAGGAGCGGGCCGGGAATGAAGCCTTGGATCATAAAAGCCCCCATAATAACGGCCGTGATAATATCACCGGGGATACCCAGGGTCAATAAAGGGATGAAAGTAGCACCGACCACGGCGCTGTTTCCCGACTCAGAGGCGGCAACGCCTTCCAAGGATCCTTTGCCGAATTTTTCCGGGTTCTTCGAGACCCGTTTGGCCCGGGCATAGCTCATGAATGAGGCAATACCAGTGCCAATGCCAGGTATGATTCCGATGCCGGTACCGATCGCCGTCCCCCTCATAATGGTTCGGAATGAGCGTTTGAATTCCGCCCACGACACCCTGTTGTCGGCCGGGTCTGTAGAGTGCCTTATCACAAATTGATCAGCGTGGGTCATCGATTTTTTCCCCAATTGATAAACGACCTCAGACAGAGCAAAGAGTCCTATGAGCAATGGGATAAGAGATATGCCGCCGTCCAACTCCACGATGTTGAAGGACAATCGTCGTGTCGTCATGATCGGGTCGAGGCCGACCGTCGCCAACAAAAGGCCGAAGCACCCGGATACAAGCCCCTTTATCATAGACTTCCCTGCCACGCCGGCCACAATCGTCAGAGAGAAGAAAATAAGCATGGCGATCTCGGGCGGTCCGAACTTTAAGGCTATCGAAGCAAGGGGTGCCGCCACAGCGATAAGCACCAGATCAGAACAGAAGTCACCAAGGGTTGATGAATATTTGGCCATCTTGAGCGCCTTCACGCCCTTACCCTGTTTGGTTAACGTATACCCGTCCAAAACAGTACACGCTGATGCGGGTGTGCCCGGGGTGTTCAGCAGGATCGCAGTGATAGAACCGCCGAAAATGCCTCCTTTATAAGCGCCGACCAAAAGCATAATCGATGTCACAAAATCCAGATCAAACGTCAGAGGCAAAATAAGCGCAACCGCCATTGTGGCCGTTAGGCCTGGTATGGTCCCCACAATCAAACCGAGAGTTGAACCGACAATGATAGCGAGAAGGTGCTGCCAATGCAGAATGATGCTTGTGCCTACGAGAAAATTTTCGACCATGATACCATCGATCTATTCGAATAGAACGCCCTTCGGAAAATGAACCTTCATGACATATAAGAAGAAAAGATAAAGGCCGGCTGTAACCATTATAGAGGTTAGGGCCACTTTCATAGGTTTTTTCACACCTTGGAACCAGAACAAAAATGCCAGGATCAGAATGGTTGATGCAATGAAGCCGATGACTTTCATCAGAAAGAAGTAAACGATAATCGCGAGACAACACGCGAGTGCTTTCCATTGTTCACCGGAGCTAAGCCACTCCTCGCCCTCTACAGGACCCAACGATTCTTTCCTCCTGGCTATAATGAGAAGGTGCAGAGATGTCAGCCCTGCAATGAGCCATGTGGCAATTTTTGGGAAAAAAGCAGGGGAAAGGCTTGCGAGATCGTATTCCTGTTCGAGATCAATGTAGGTTGGAATGACATAGAAAAGGACGATCAGGGCCCCGATTAGAACGCTTACATCGGTGATTATTTCCCGCCTTGTATCATCCATTCCCATTTCCTGTGGTAACTTCCCAGGGGACAAGAAGATGTGACCTTCCTGGTATCTGAGGAGTGTGGTTTCTCAATGAGTTTCATTGAAGGATCGGCCGGTCTCTATTCATAACCCATCATCCCACATGAATTGTTCAAGAAAAATAATGCGAAGGGACAAATTCCGTATCGATATGAGGGTCCCGAATATCTATTTTTCATAAATTATCCGAGTGCAGTTGTCAAGGTTCTTATCGAGCCCTGTTGGGTCAATCCAAAGGCAAGAAAGTGCGTATAATTTTCAGAATGATTTGTTTAAGGGCGTTATTAAAGAAAGGTATAAATAAAAGAACGGTGTAAGGTATACGGTTTATGGTGTACGGGCGCATAGAGCAGAGCGTTTAGATTAGTTTAATTGGTCTAATTTGTTTTATTGGTTTAATTTGTTTTAACCAATCGAACCAATTAAACTAATGCAACCGTTTTTTGTGTTTTGCGCTCTGCGTTTTTTGGTTTACCCAATAAAAAGGGGCCATCTCCCCATTCTGGACTATTTGCTTTTCACAGATGTTTCGACGCTATGCCTAAAAAAACTGATAGCGACAAAAACCTTAAAAGAAAACGTGAAAAACAACCTTAATTAGTCAAGAATGAAGAAATGACCCTTATGTTTGATCCAAACTGTTTCAGATCAACTACTTTTTCCTATTCTGAACATCTTGGTGCCACAGGTTGGGCACACCCCTTGAGTTGCCGGTTTGCCATTCTTCATTGTTACAGCCTTTGGGTCCTTCATTTCTTTTTTAGCTCGGCATTTCACACAGTAGGCTTCCATGTATCTCCCTCCCTTTCGTTTTTATCTTGCTAAACCATTTCTCTTGCAGAAGCCAGTAAAAGGGATGATGAGTCTGTCCCAATAATTAGATTTTCAGGAATAGGGTCAAAGACTGCCCCCAATTCTTCCGCAAGAAAAACATATTAATATCCATTATGACTGAAAATTATAGATATGTCCACACTTTTCATCAATTTAATTGAGGGGTAAGCAGAATTGGGCGGACTAACTTAGAAGGAAAGCTGTAGGTTCACTCTTGAAAAGGGGTGGTCAAATTGGAATACTGGGGCTCATTTTATGTAATCATCAAACAGTATTCTAATATCATTTTTCAAGGCCCGCTTCCGGTGTACCCAGTCCTTCACGGGATACCGCCTGTTCATCTATGGGCAAATGCAGTGTGGCCGCTACTACCCCTAAAACGACGGAAAGCCACCAGATCGCTGTGTAGGATCCTGTTGTATCATACAGATAACCTCCTAGCCAAACGCCTATAAAACTCCCAACCTGATGGCTCAAAAAAACAATACCAAAAAGCATGGTCATGTAGCGCGGTCCGAAGATTTGAGCAACAAGCCCTGAGGTCAGTGGAACCGTGCCCAACCAAAGAAAACCGATGACAGACGCAAATGTTAGTGCCGACCATGGGGAAAGGGGGACGATGATAAAGGCAAGAAAAACCACGGCGCGAATGAGGTATAGACCGCTCAGCAGGTATTTTTTGCTATGCTTACCACCCAGAACCCCCGAGGTGATGGAACCGAAGATATTGAATAGACCTATAAGTGATAAACAGTAGGCCCCTAACTCTGCGGCCAAACCTGCATCAGTGAGATAAGCCGGCAGATGAACTGAAATAAAAGTCACATGGAAACCGCAAGCAAAAAAACCGGCTGTGAGGAACCAGAAGCCTCGATGTCGGCTTGCCTCTACCAAGGCCTGGCCAAGTTGTTGCTCATGGACGTCCTTCGTGGCGTTCCCCTCGCTCCGTAGCGCGACTGCGAGGGGTATCATGAGAAGGGTAATCAAGCCAAAGAGTTGAAAGGCTTTGCTCCAACCGAAGAGTGTTAGAAAGACTTGGCCCATGGGAACCACAAGGAGTTGGCCCACTGAGCCGGCTGCCGTGACAAGCCCAAGGGCCATAGATCGCCTGCTGGGAGGGACGATTCGGCCTACTACTCCGAGGACCACGCCTAAACCCGCGGCGCTGATGCCAAGTGCGATCAATACACCGGCGCCCAAGTATAGTTGAAAAGGATTTGAACTTACTGACATGACATAGAGCCCCAACGCGTAGAGAACGCCACCAGCAGCTACGACCCGTCCCGCTCCCCATTTGTCTGCGACGGCACCAATAAACGGTTGAAAGACTCCTACCAGGAGGTTCTGGATGGCCATGGAGAAGGCAAAGATCTCCCTGCCCCAGCCAAATTCAGTGCTCATGGGTTTAAGAAATAGACCAAAGCTGGTCCGGAGTCCCATAGCAAGGAGCACCACCATGGACCCACAAAACAAAATAAACGAAGGCGTTCGCGAAGATTTAGTATACACGGAATTTATCCTATAGTTGCATAAAATATTGCACTACATATAGACCATTACGGCGAAAATCATTGTCAGTATTGACCGATCCTGGATGCTGGTTAATGGGTACCGGTTGTTTTTCGATTTCACTATTAGTGCACTCCTGAATATCCAGCATCAAGTAACCAGCATCCAGCATCTGTCCAGAAGATACAACCATCTCAAGCATACTTGCAATGCCGGTAGAGAAGCGTTTATACAACGTTAGGAACTATATAGATACCCAATCGATCAAGAAAATTAGTAGTCCCGGTCGGCTGGATGGCGTTCATCTCAGGACCGGTCCATCGAACATCCGCGCATTCCTCAAGGATTTCAATATGTGCCGCGATCTCGTTTATGGCGAGGTTTTTACCCAAGCCCTTGACTAGTCGTGGTGGAAAGTGGCGGGCGGCAATATCCTCTAAAGTAGAGGGTGGTCTCGCCGCAATCTCGAGAATATCCCTACAACGATCCATATGAAACCGGATGATTTCTCTTGCGCGACCGGATGCATTATGAATCAAATTGAATTGGTTAT
>JAQYVK010000362.1 GCA_030145585.1 Desulfatiglandales bacterium
AGAGAAATGATCAATGAGTTCTACGGATATCATGGCTGGGATGAAAATGGTCATCCCACACCGGAGACACTTAAGAAACTTGGTCTTGATAATGAGCCGTCTCACCTGCTCTAATTGAAGACTTTGGCCTTGTCGAAGCCGATCGAACGGATTCATAAAGAAACCGTAATAGGGGAACTTAGAATCGCAATATAAGGGGATGCCATATTGCACATTCCTTTTTCCAAGCCGACTTGGAATGTTAGGAACATCTCTTTATACTTTTATAGAATTGGAACGTTGGTTTTTTTTTGCGGCCTCTATCAGCTGGTTATCTAAGGTCGCTAATGGAAAGCCCTTCCTCAAGGATTCGGGATCAAATCCGAAAATCTTACCCAACCCAAAGCCAAATATATCTTCCAATTAAAAAATGTTGACTCCCTCAGAGCTAAGATTGCTGAAATCCTCGGCAAAAGAGGCGGACAAGGAACTGAAGAAAATCTACGAAGGCAATCAGCCCTCGTAGAGGGCGAGCAACCCTACCTTCCTACCAAAGAACAATCCAGAAATATTACCAGATCCATAGAGGCTTTCCTTTCGGGCCTTCGCGCCGGCGGTCTGCGCCCGGAAAGGCTCCGTATGTTTGATATCCAATTCAAGCCCATGATCTCTCTCGAAGGGAAGGATGTTGAACAAACGATGCAGGATTGGCTTGAAAAGGCCATTATCTTAAAATAGACCAAGACCTTGGTGTAGGCCTGTTGACTGTCAAGAAAGCTTCAAGCTGTTGGCTCTCAGGTGGTACTTCAACTGCTCCACCATACCCAAACGTCCCCTCTTCGGTGTAAGGGCTATGGTCGCCTCGTCGAGCGAGAACACAGGATGGGTGGCAAAGAGTTCAGCGATTTTCACTTGATACTCCTTGCAGTTAGAGGGGGATATTTTCCCCTTTTTTGAAGCGAAACGTCAAACAGATGCTTTGGGGGATTTATGTTCATGAATCTGGAAAAAGTCCCTGAGTCATCTGAGGGTCATTCCTGTGAAACAGCTATGGCACCCCTGAAGAGGTTATCTTGTTTGACATTTCGTGACCTTATGGGGGGTATTCTACCCTGTTCACGCACGATATATCAAGTCATCATCGGTTCTCAACCGCATCTATGAAATAGTGGACAATCCTTTAGTTTTACAGTTTTCCGAGAGGTGGGGCGTGCCAATGGGGATCTGATTCTCACTCAATATTACAAAAAATCGGGTGAAAAGCTCGATTGAGAAGACTTTTGCTTGACATAGATGTTGTTTTTATTTATATTGTTGTCCAAATGGACATCAATAATATTTGGGGCAACAATGAGTGTCGAACTCGAGATAGATATACTGGATTACCTGAAGGATCATATGAAAGAACTTATCCCTGTTCAAGGGCTAAGTATCGGCTTTAAAGCTCCAAGCTCCGAAGGGAAAGCGTGGCGACCGGATTTCGCAGCCAGTGTCTCTTACAAAAAACTGCGATTCAAATTGATCGGGGAAATCATTGCCCAACAGAGTTCTTCGATATTCAAGACAAAACTTTCCCTTCTGAAATCCCATGCCGGCAAGGGTGAAGGCCTTGTTCCCCTAATAGTGGCAAAATACCTGAGCCCCGACCGCAGGAAGCAATGTCAGGAAGAGGATGTCTCCTTCCTGGACCTCTCGGGCAACGTCTTCCTTGAATTTGGCAGCCTGTACATAGAACGTATTGGCTTTCCCAACCGCTTTCCTGAAAAAAGAAGAAGACGCAGCCCTTTTTCCGACAAGGCATCCCTCATTCTCAGGGCGGCTTTCTCTGATATTAAAAAGGTGTGGGGTGTTAGGGAACTTGCCCAATCTGTGGGGCTCGATCCCGGTTTTGTCTCTCGGATGGCACAGGAGCTTGAAAAAAGGAACTATGTATCTCGCGACGCCTCTAAACTGAAACTCCGAGATCCCAAAAGTCTTCTGGAGGATTGGGTCCGGGAATACGATTATAAAAGAAATCAGGAAATCAGGTATTTTTCTCTGGCAAAAGGCCCGGAGCAGATCATAGACAAGCTGATCGCAGCAAGAATTCCGAATGACCTTCCATATGCACTCGGGCTGCATGCAGGGGCCAATCTCGTGGATCCATATGCCGTTTACAATGAGGTTCATATTTATATTCAAAATAAGGGTGCTATCAACCGGTTCGCGGAAAAACTGAAATTGAGGGAGGCCCGAGAGGGGGCCAATCTCATATTCATGCTGCCCTATTACAAATATTCAGTCTTTTATGGTAAACAAAAAATCAGAAAAATGTGGGTGGTTTCGGATCTCCAGCTCTATCTTGACCTGTACAACTACCCTGTCCGTGGCCTGGAGCAGGCCGAGCATCTCTATGAGAAGCGCCTGAAACAGATCATCGAGGGATGAAAGCTTCCATGCCTGAAGATTTCAAAGACGGGTTTCTAAAGACCCTCTGGATTCTCAGAGACTATCTATCTGTGATTGTCATCGGAGGTGGATGGGTTTCATTTCTCTATCATCATTATCTCCTGTCAAACAAATCCGGAGAGCCCATCAGGACACGAGACATCGATCTCCTTGTTGATATCGAGGTCCCCATAGTCGGAGAAAAATCAGTGGACCGATTACTTATAGAGGCGGACTTTAAGCCTACATTCAAGAGTTTGGATACACCTCCGGTAATACATTACGAGGGTACCATCGAAGGAGAGGAGGTCGAAATAGAATTTCTGACGGATCAACGAGGGGCCAGGGATGATGTCGTCATTGAAGTCCAGAAAGGGCTCCACGCCGAGGCTTTGAGATTTATCTCGATACCTATCAACCATGCTATTGAAGTTAACATCGATGATTTCCGGATCGGAGGAAAATATCACCCGCTCACCGTGAAGGTCCCTTCCCCGGAAGCCTATATCTTCCATAAAGGATTGGTATTTGAACGCCGCAAGGAGAAACAGAAGAAAGCAAAGGATCTCTATTACATCTTTGACATCTTGGCCAACTGCCCTGAACTCAGAGAACGGATCATCGAGGGACTAAACGGTTTTGAAAAAGAGTATTCTTCTTGGTTCTCAAATTTTATCAGAAACATTGAGAAAAACTTTTCAGATCTGAGCGCAGATGGAATCCTCATGATCTCCAGCCAGCGTCCGGCAGGTGCATTTCCCAACCTTACCGATGAGCAGTTCAGAGAATATGTCCTAAGTATTTTTCAAGAATTTATAGATGAACTCACCATTATCCATCGTTAGCCTCCCATTCCAGCCACTTTTTAAAGTGGGAAATGGAGGCGAAAATGGGGGACAAACCTTAAGAGATGCCGCTGGTATTTTTAAACCAAAGTCAAGTATGGGTTTAAAAATAGGGATCTTCTCCCGATTAGTTGAAGTTAATTAAGGCCTAATAAATCGGTTAACTCCAGCTGAGTGAGTGTGATCCCAGAGGGTACAAGGGGTCAAGGATTCAAGGGTTCGAGTGAAATGCTAACAAATTACAAAGAGTTGAAAGTCTGGCAGAAGCCATACGAACTCTCTTTACAGATATATAGAGTAACAGCAAAATTCCCAAAGCAAGAAGGATACGGTCTAACTTCGTAGATAAGAAGATCTGTTGTGTCTATTCCGTCTAATATAGCCGAAGGATATGGGAGGAAGACAACCATTGATTACATTAGGAGGCTTTACATATCTTATGGTTTTGTTTTCGAATTGGAACCGCAGATATTATAAGCAGGGGATTTAGATTTAATTGAAGAGGTGAATTGGGTGCATCAATAAAAGATATTGCAGAAATCGAAAGAATGTTAAAA
>JAQYVK010000363.1 GCA_030145585.1 Desulfatiglandales bacterium
GTGCAGGTTAATGCTTGACACGCAATGATGTGACTTCTTATAATTCGCTGCCGAAGTAAAAATCAACGCCCGGGTGAACCTTATTCCATCTTAGAACCAAAGGCATTCCTTTAGGATCATGGCAAACGACCCTTCCACAGAGAAGCATTCAAAAAAGAAGTCCAGGGAGTTTCTTAAGATTTTTGGCCCCGCCATCATCATTACGCTCATTGGCTTTGTGGTGGTTTATCAATTCGTTGATCCCGCCCCGCCCGATCACCTTTCAATCGGCACAGGCAGCCACACTGGCGCCTATTATCCCTTTGGCCAACAATATCGAGAAATCCTCGCACGTGACGGGATCACACTCGAGGTTCGCAGTACTGCCGGTTCCGTCGAGAATATCAGGCTTCTCAAATCACCCACCGATGGTGTGGACGTAGCCTTTGTACAGGGGGGAATCGGAAATCCGGTGGATTCTCCCAACCTGGCATCCTTAGGAAGCCTTTATTTTGAACCGTTGTGGCTGTTTCACCGCACCAACACGCCCGTGAAGCGCCTTTCTGATCTGAGACAAAAACGAATAGCCATCGGCCCGGAGGGGAGTGGAACCAGGGCCGTGACCCTGCAACTGCTGGCCGATAATGATATAAGTACAGACGGATCGTCTATCTTTCCTACCGGGGGCAATGAGGCAGTGAAAGCCCTTAAACATGGAGATATCGATGCTGCCTTTTTCGTTGCATCAGCCCGGTCTACAGTCGTCCAGACCCTTTTAAAGACCAGCGGGATCTCTTTGATGAGTTTTGATAGGGCGGAAGCATACACCCGTATTCACCGATTCCTATCGAGTGTGATACTACCCAAAGGGGTTATTGATTTCGACTTGAATATCCCTTCCGAAGACGTAATTCTACTTGCACCGGCGGCCACCCTCGTCGCTCGTGATGATATTCATCCTGCCCTCATCGATCTATTGCTACAGGCCGCATCGGAAGTTCATCTCAGTGGGGGCCTTTTCGAGGAGGTGAACCAGTTTCCCTCACAAAAATACGTTGATTTTCCTTTGGACAAAGACGCTGTTCGCTTTTTCAAACATGGCCCGCCATTTCTGCAACGGTATCTCCCCTTTTGGGCAGCTACCCTGATCGATCGCTTAAAGATTATGCTTCTGCCTCTCCTTACACTCCTTATCCCCCTCATTAAAATCGTACCGCCAAGTTACAGGTGGCGTGTTCGCCGTAAAATATTTCACTGGTACAGGGAACTTCAGGCGGTGGATCTTGAGGTGAATGAGAACGATCCGCTTGAAAAATTGAATACATACCTGACGGAACTCAGAAAAATCGATGAAGAAGTCAAGCAAGTCACAGTACCTCTCTCTTATGCTGCCGAGCTCTATGCGCTGCGCATTCATATCGCTCACGTACAGAGGCGGATAGTTGAATACAGCCAAAACAATCTTGGTGGAATTTAAGGGCCTCGGAAAGGTGTCACCATGCCATACAAACGTTTTGTTGACTTAAGCATCAGTATTGAACCGGACCTCCCGAGTGATCCACCCATGATGATTCCCAAAGTCGAGTACATTGATCACGAGAAAGGCGCTGAGCAAATGAAAGAGTTCTACCCGGGGGTTAAAAGAGAACAACTGCCGGGTGGCCTGGGGTGGGCGGTGGAGTTTTTAACACTGACCACCCATTCAGGGACCCACTTGGATGCGCCTTATCACTATCATCCCACCATGGATAAAGGACAAAAAGCCCTGACCATTGATGAAATCCCGCTTGATTGGTGTTTCAACGATGGGGTGGTTCTGGATTTCAGGTACAAAGCGGATGGTGAAAGAATAACGGTAAAAGATGTCCAAAAAGAGCTGGCGCGAATCAAGTATAAGATTAAGCCCATGGATATTGTCCTGATACAGACCGGTGCGGATGCGGCCTGGGGTACCGAACAATACTTGATCAAAGGTGCCGGGATGGACAGGGAGAGTACGCTGTTTTTAACTGAAAAAGGTGTGAAAGTCGTCGGCATCGACGCCTGGAGTTGGGACCGTCCCCTGCCCTTTCAAGCCAAAGAATTCAAGGAAAACGGCGACCCCAAAGTTATCTGGGAGGCGCACTTTGCCGGGATTGAGATCGGCTATTGTCATATGGAAAAGATGGCTAATCTGACAGCCATCGGCAAACCCTACGGGTTTACGGTCTGTTGTTTTCCGGTCAAGATCAAAGGGGCGAGCGCAGGCTGGACTAGACCGGTGGCGATTGTGGAAGAAAGATAGTGTCTTGTCTCACCAATTAACCAGACAACCAATTCGGCCGATGAATTATCATTATTGTTGACACCAGCAACTCTTTTTTATAAGACTAACCGTATTGAATTTTGAAATCCAGTGGTTAGTATTAACTCAATCATAACCTTTTATGAAAGGAGAACTGAAATGAATGTACGTCGATTTGTCATCATAATGGCCTGCGTCCTTGCCCTGTCATTCGCCGGTTGTGGTTCTATTTATTACTATAAAATAACCGATCCGAGCACCGGGAATGCCTATTACAGCCAAAAAGTAGAGAAACAGAAACAAGGGGGTTCTGTTTCGTTTACTGACGCCAAATCAGGAAACATGGTCACCCTGCAGAACTCGGAAATTGCAGAGATCTCAAAAGACGAGTATAAGGCTATCTTACCCAAAAAATAACTCGGACACGGTGTGAATGCACTTCAAGTGTATTGTCGAGAAATACTTTTTAATAGTTGTCGTAACCTCACCTGCTGACTGTAAAAAATTAAGCATCTACAGTCAGCACCTTCCCCCCTCACGGGGGAGGGTTTTCGGTTATATAATACCTGACGTGGTACGCCAGCGTCCTTCCCCTCAATCCTCGCCCATAAATTTCTTGCGTTGTTTCTCGTAATATTTCCGATTCTCACTTGCGACAGCGATCGCTTCATCAATGGCTTTTATGGCCTCATTGGTGTAGCCGTTCGCATGGTATGCCTCTGCAATGGTGTCTAGGTACATTGGGGACCTTTCCAGAGCAACAGCCCTTTTTGCTAAAGTAAGCGCGCGGTCATACTCTCTCAAGCTTTCGTCAGGCACCGTCACCAATAGCCAGGCCAGATTGTTTAATGCGACAGCTTGTGCTTGGTCCAGGTCCAAAATATTCTCATAGGCCTCGATGGCCTTTTTGTACTTTCCCCTCTCATGATAAATCATGGCCAATTCCCTATAGACAGGGATGGGTTTCGGGTTTTTGATGAGCTGCTGATTGAGGACCCCCTCGTAAAGCATGTACGTCAGGTTTTGTTTTGATTGGCTAAAATTGAAAAGATAACCTAGGCCGATCATGCAGACGAGGTATAGACAAAATGAAGAGACTACGAATCGGTTGTGTTTCCTGATTAATCCCGGTTCTTCCAAGGTACGCCAGAGGAAATCCACGCGTTCTTTGATGCTAAAGTGATGCCAGCTGGGGAGTTCTCTGATTTTACCACTCAGTAGGGCGATTTTTTCCAGTGAACTGACAGTATACCTGGGACTTCCCATGGTGCGAGCTGAAAACAGATCGGCCTGACGTTCAAACTGTCGCATAAAAAAACCCATTACATATCTGAAATATAGGAGTATGGGGATCAAGATTGAAGGAGTGTAAATCAAGTAGAAAAGGGTTTGCTGTGAGATATTAATTGTAAATTTTTCGAAGATGTAGGTTTCCAGGATAATATAAAACTCGGGATCAAACAGACCGAACCAGAAGATTAAATATCCGAAAATAAAGAAGACATACAAGAGCAAGTGTCGACACTTTGCATGCCCCATCTCGTGAGCCAACACGGCCTTGAGTTCCAGCATGGAGAGGACGCCCATGAGTGCATCCGTTACAAGAATATAGCGATACCTGGGAACAATACCCATGATACCGGCCGTCATGATGCGTCCTTCGAAGATAGGCCACTGCAGGAGGTCACGATATTTTAACCCCTCTTTAGTAAGAAAGTCCTTCAACTCCTGGATCTTGCTCGAGGGTTGAAATGGCTTACAACCCCACCAGGACTTGATAAATCGAGGCAGAAAGATCACCAAGACCGATAAAAAAACGGTGTAGAAAAGGATTTGTCCCGCCGGTTTATTCAAAAATCTTTCGAGGATAGGAAAGGGGACGTGAGAAAACAGGTCATAAAAAAACGTGAGAAATAGCCATGGAAAGATGATTGGTAAGTTGAGTTTCGCATTAGACAATATGAAGGGTAATCTTTGTATTTCCGTCTCAAAGGCGATCAAGTAAACAGGATGCGCAAAGTACCAGATGGTCCCAAGGTAGACAATAAACAGAATCAAGGCCAGGGCGCCTTGTAGAACTATAAACTGCTTAAATCCTGGAACGATTTGGAGCCAGTATTTAAAATGAAAGGCAAAAATGTCCAGGGTGAATAAAAAAATGGCCAAGATGGAAAGCCGGAAAGTTAGGGCCTGATATCTGCTTATAATCTGAAAGTCTATCCCGTCCCTGAAACGTGAAATGAGGCTTCTGAAACTCCACCGGCAGTAAACGGCAAATGCCAGCCAGGTCAACAAAAACATTGAAAGGTGATAGACGAAAGGGTCTTTTGGTGTGTCCGCCGATGGGCTGATATTAAAGATGAGAAGAACCGTGATGAAATAAAGAATATTGTTAAACATAAAGCCCCATAAATTCGCTCGGGAAAACCTCAAGACCTCCCCGTGTATACCCGCCCGGAGGGTCAGTTTTTTCCACCCTATGACTCTTTTAAAAGGAGAGCTTCTTCAGATGTCTTTCAAGGGATTTGATTGGAAAATGAACGAATAACTTAACCTCATTTCATGACAAAGTCAATATTGATGAATTTCCAAGTGATGGTATTGAGGGGCAATTTCGCACAATTACCTTGTCCCTGAGGCTTTTCCATGATAAAATAGAGACCTTTTCAAATGTAAAAAACAAAGGAAAGGGCATTGGCCCGAAAGGGGCGGTGCAGGCCCCTTTAACATAAAACTCTGCCTATGAGTCAAGTTCCCATAACAAAAGAAAAACGGGTAAAACGGATCAAGTTCTATATCTCGCGGATGCCCAGTCTTTCGACCACGGTCACAAAGGTCCTGGAAATCTGTAACCGTCCGGATACGTCAGCCAACGACCTAAACCGGGTGATTTCCCTCGATCCGGTGCTGACGGGCCAGGTTTTAAAACTTATCAATTCGGCCTATTATGCCTTTCAGAACAAGGTCACTTCTCTTACACGTGCCATCATCGTTTTAGGGCTCAATACGGTGAAAAATCTCGCTTTGAGCACCGCGGTGCTCGATAGTCTCGGAAAAACCGCATCCTCTCAGGGCTTTACTATGGACGACTTCTGGACCCACTCCATTGGAGTGGGGGTGACGGCCAAGGCATTCGCCCAGGAAAAAAAGATCCCAGCGGATGATTTGGAAGAATTCTTTGTGGCGGGGCTGCTACACGACCTGGGCAAAATCCCCCTGAATAACAGATTTCCGGAAGACTATGGCCTGGCTCTGGAAAAGGCAAAGCTTTCTGAAGG
>JAQYVK010000364.1 GCA_030145585.1 Desulfatiglandales bacterium
TTAGAAAACTGATCCGGCATATAGGCCTTGGAAGTGTTGCTCAGAATTTCATTGGCCTTCGCAATAGCCCCCTTCATCCCCTCGCTCCCAGGCGTCAAGACGAGTTCAGCCCCCAAGTGCTTCAAGAGGGTTCTTCTTTCAAGGCTCATGGTTTCAGGCATGGTCAGTATGAGGCGATATTTTTTTGCCGCGCAAACAAATGCGAGGGCGAGACCCGTGTTTCCACTGGTGGGTTCTATGATCGTCGTATCGGGGTCGATCAATCCTTTGGCTTCGGCCGCTTCAATCATGGCGATCCCTATGCGGTCCTTAACGCTGCCCAAGGGGTTTTGAAACTCCAACTTCGCAAAAATGGTGGCGCCCGCCCCTTCCGTAATGTGGCGTAATTGGATCATGGGCGTGGATCCGATAACTTTTGTCACATCAGAAAAAATGGTGGTCATTTCTTTCTCCTTGGCTTGAATTTGTTGGTCGTTTTTTTCCCGTTTCCAATAAAGACCAGCTCGGGGCGTTTTAAAAGGATTTTGGTATCGGGCGGCACGCTCTCGGTGAGCCATACATTCCCACCGATGATAGACCGGGCTCCAATGACCGCTTTGGCCCCTAGTAGTGTGGCGTTGGAGTAAATGATGACATCATCCTCGATGGTAGGATGTCGCTTTTTGTTTTTGAAACGATTTCTGGCATCCCTAGGGAGTGATAAAGCCCCCAATGTTACCCCCTGATATATCCTTACACGTTTTCCAATCTCAGTGGTTTCTCCGATAACCACACCGGTTCCATGATCGATGAAAAAGCTCTCACCGATTTCGGCTCCGGGATGGATATCAATCCCTGTTAGACTGTGGGCATGTTCTGTCATCATCCTGGGAAGAAGGGGTACGTCAAGTTCAAACAGTTTATGGGCCATGCGATAGACCGTGATGGCGAAAAGCCCCGGGTAAGATGAAATGACTTCATCAAAGCTTTTGGCAGCCGGGTCTCCCTCTAAGGCGGCCCGGATGTCCGTGGCGAGGATTGCCCTCAGATCAGGCAGGGCCTGTATGAATTTTAGTGCCGTTTCATGAGCTCTTTGGATGCATTGTGAACAGGGTTGATCGTATCGAAGGCACTCATGTTTAATGGATAAAATAATCTGCTTCGAAAGCCTCTCAAAAAGCTCCGTGGTCTCCTGCCCCAAGTTGTACTCCAGATTGAGAGCATCCAGTCTGGTCTGGGTAAAAAACCCTGGAAAAAGGATGCGTCTTGTCTGGTTAATAATCTGGGTGGCCGATTCCTGGGTTGGAATGGGTGTCGGCTCAAGGTGATGGAAACAATCGTCCCCTTTGCAGGAGTCCACAAGGCCCTTCACAGCCGGGGCAATCCCTTTATAGAAATGGGTGATCGTTTTTTCATCGTCCCTGCAATCCTTTGGTTCACGTTTCTTACCGGCCATTATGTTTTTTCCTTCCCTATGAGGAAAATACCATAGGTGGAACGCAGGTTTGGATGGAATTTTATGATATTTCCCCGTTTCTCATGATTGATGGTGTTAATTGCCTCTTCCCTAAGGATATCGAAGCCCACGTCCCTTGAAAATTTTCTGAAATCTTTAATAGAAATGACCCGGATATTGGGCGTGTCATGCCATTCGTAGGGAAGCTGCTTTGTGATCGGTGCATGGCCTGTCAGCAGGAGTTGAAGTCGGACGCGCCAGTGACCGAAATTAGGGAAGCTGACGATTCCTTTTTTTCCCACTCGCAGTAAAGACTGAATTAACTTCGCTGGTTCGTACACTTGCTGGAGGGTTTGACTCAAGATGACATAATCAAAAGTGTCATCCGGATAATCCAAAATCTCCTCATTGATATCCCCCTGAAGAACGGAAAGCCCCCTCTCAATGCTCTTACCGACCTTGGATTCAACACACTCGATACCCGCGCAGACGGCCTGCTTTTTTTCTTTGAGGAAGTGTAGGAGAACCCCTTGACCACAACCTAGATCAAGCACCTTTGAGCCCGGTTCAATCCAGGAGGCGATTATCTGAAGATCAAAACGCATCTTTTTAATATCGGGTTTCGTTATAGACACGATCCAAAAAACCTTTCACCATTGCGGCTAACCGTTCATTGGGCAGAAGAAACGCATCATGGCCCCATTCCGCCTCAATCTCACAAAAACTCACATCAAGGCCGTTCTTTTTCATAGCCTGGACCAATGCTTTTGACTGGTAGGTCGGGTAAAGCCAGTCCGAAGTAAAGGAGACAACCAGGAATTTACCCCCTGCCTTGGAAAAAGCCTCCACCAGTGATCCTGAACCATGTTGGTCATCGAGAGCAAAGTAATCAGAGGCCTTTGTTATGTATAAAAATGAATTTGCATCAAAACGTTCCACGAACTTAGTCCCTTGGTAGCGGAGATAGCTTTCCACTTGAAAGTCTGCATCAAAGTTGAAAGAAAAATCCTTCTTCTCTTGCAGACGGCGACCAAATTTGAGGCGCATCGACTCATCGGATAAATAGGTGATATGGCCAATCATGCGGGCCACAGCCAGCCCCAGATCCGGTTTTTCGCCGGCATAATAGTTCCCTCCGATCCAATGGGGGTCCGCCATAATTGCCTGCCTGGCCACTTCATTGAAGGCAATGGCCAGGGCGGAGTGCCTCGCGGTGGTTGCCAGGGGGATCGCCGAAAGGGCCATCTCCGGATATTTCGCACACCATTCGAGGACCTGCATGCCGCCAATGGAACCGCCGATCAATGAAAGGATTTTTGTTATGCCCAGATGATCGATCAGCTTTTTTTGCGCTTGTACCATGTCCCCGATGGTCACAAAGGGGAAATCAAGACCGTAGGGTTTGTCCGTTTTGGGATTGATAGAAGAGGGGCCTGTGGATCCCATACAACCGCCCAGGATATTAGAGCAGATGACAAAATACTTATCGGTATCAATCCCCTTCCCCGGGCCGACCATTATATCCCACCAGCCGGGCTTAGGATCATCTCCCTGGTAATATCCCGCCACATGGGAATCACCCGAAAGAGCATGCAACACAAAAATAACGTTGCTCTTATCGGCGTTCAGTTTACCGCAGGTCTCATAGGCAATGGTCACAGGCCCGAGTTTGTCGCCGTTTTCCAGAAGCATTTCGTTAGGCGGTTCTGCAAAGGTAAAAAATTTCTTTTCTACCAACCCTACGGAAACGCCATCTTCATTATGTTCAATATATTCACTCATATTCAGAAATCATCACAGAAAAATTATTTTGTCAGGGCGTCTCATAATGAAAAAGCCCGCTTAATTTAGGAACACCAACCCCAGAATAGGGGAATTATACCCAAATTAAGCAGACTTTAGCACGTAAACATGGCGCTTGAAAAGTCGGATATTCGTTTATGACTCACCATTTATTGGGACCAGCAGGGATTTTAAAACGTCACAGGACCGACAAATATCTATTTTTGTCTTCCAGTCCGTCCTGACCGAACCCTCACAGATCGTCCCGTTGATCAACCAGCAGAGTTTCCCGGCATTAAATTCCCAGGCAGGACATCTTTTTCTTCGATCCGGAGGGCATTTTTTAATCTTCCAGCATGGCTTTTGGTTATTATATCCACCCCTCATCCTGGATACCAAGAAAAAAAGCTGTCGCTCCACATGGGCGGGCACGTTTCGCCACCCCTGTTCATAACTGTGTATGGCTTTTATGGATGTCCCGAGGATCTCAGCGATCTGCTTCTGGGTTTTTTTCAGGGCTTTACGGAACGATTTAAATTCTTTGTGATCCATTTTCAATCTTGAGATCTTTAATTGGGAAGATCATAATGTCCAGGGCCGTGATGAAAAAAAGAAATAATTCCAAGTGGTTATCTTGGAACCGGCCGATGAGTGAGAGGCCACCAAAGCCCACGAGTTATCATCGCGACAAGTGTCTTATTAAATAAAGCCTCTGAGAATCGACGAATAAGAAGATGCCAAGCCCAGAGGCAAGCATCATTAAGGAGACAGATAATGCTGTTTTTGGATCCCACGGTGTGGCAATCGTGTCAAACGGAATTTCTATTAATAAAGCCCTTCAAAACAGAGAATTCGCTTAATGAGATTGAAGTGCGTCCCTCTGATTTTTCCGCTGGAGCAGATTCCACGCTTCTCTGAACTGAGCATACTTGCTCTGGTCGGGTCCGGCATTGGGTAGCAAGGTGAGAACAGACCGTGGCATGATATCGGATGGGATGATGAAATGGATATCCTCTTTATATTGTTTGCAAAGGCAAATAAAGAAATCAAAATCCCGAACTGCACATTTGGAGTTATTAATCCGATAATACTGCTTTTTACCGATCAAGACAGGTGTTGACGTGGCCCTGATTGCAAGCTTGTATCCGTTACTCAAGGTCATGTACAAACCTTCTCTCTCCTCCTCATTAGAGAGAAGCCCCATGGATTTTATTCTTTCCCTCAACTCCTTGAATTTACCGTTCAGGTTGGAAGCCCCATTTCCGTTTGAAAGCCGTTCTTTTCTTTTAAGTTCCTGTTTCCTCTTATGTGTTTCCGTATAAGGATATCCGTAAAGCTTTTGATAAACTTGCCGGGCATATTCTCGAGTAAAATGAAAGTGCTTGCCCACATCTGTGAGGGAGTTTTCCTGGTCATCTATCATATTTTGGAATTTCTCCACCGCCCCCTTCCCATAAATGATTTCAAATCGCCTTGAAAATCCATTCGCCCTCTTTATTCCAAAGGTATTTCTCAGTTTTCGAACTGATGTCGTGCTTACATTTAAGATCAGGGCAATTTCATAATCATAAAGGGACTCCTCCATAACTTTTTGTCTAAAAAAATGATGGAGATCCATACCAAATCTATCTTTCACATAAGCCTCAAGTTTAATCTTGATCACTTTAAACCTCACATTCTCGAAGAAATACGATGCATCGACCCTTATAAAAACAGGCAGAAAAGAATCAATTACTAAAATCCAGCGTCTTGAGACCACACAAGAATGATCCC
>JAQYVK010000365.1 GCA_030145585.1 Desulfatiglandales bacterium
GTAATAGCTCTTTTCCCGTTGACGATCTCACTAATTCTATTAGGAGGAACAGAAAGATCGCGGGAGAGCTTATTTATACTGATGCCTAACTGGTCCATGAAATCTTCACGCAAGATTTCACCCGGTTTGATCGGTTCAAGCAGTTTTTTCGTACTCATATTTTTACCTCAATGATAATCGACAATTTGAGCATTAAACGCATTACCATCATGCCACTCGAAGCAAACACGCCAGTGCTTGTTAATGCTGATAGCGTATTGTCCTTTTCTATCACCCTTTAGGGCATGGAATTTGTTGCCTGGATTAAGCATCAACGCTTCAAGACTTGGTGCGGCATGCAGGACCATAAGCCTTTTTCTTGCCTGTCGTTCAAAAGATTGGAAACGGGGGACTCGTTGGTCGTTGAAAAGCTTTTCAGTATCGCGACAGGCAAACGATTTGATCATACGTTGATAGTATTATGTTTTACGTAATACGTCAAGCGGAATAAATTGGACTTAATCGGGCGAAAGGTTTAAGCCTCGGGGAACTGCAACCTCAGAATCCACTTGGTTTCCTACCGATGGAACCGGCGAAATGGCAGGCCGCAAGATGATTCCGGCCCATGTCCAGTAATTGAGGTTTTTCGGTTTTACAGACATCCTGGGTATAGGGACAACGGGTGTGGAAGCGGCAGCCGGGAGGTGGATGTATTGGGCTGGGGACGTCGCCGGTCAGGATCGTTCGTTCGGTTTTACGTTTCGGATCGGGTACCGGTGCTGCAGCGAGGAGGGCCTGGGTGTAAGGATGAAGGGGTGAATTGTAAAGGGCGTCTGAGTCAGCAAGTTCAACCACCTCCCCAAGGTACATGACCGCTACACGATCTGAGATGTGCTCAACCACACTTAGATCGTGCGAAATGAAAAGATAGGTCAGGCCGAATTCCTCCTGCAGGTCTTGCAGCAAGTTGATGACCTGGGCCTGAATAGAGACATCCAGGGCGGAAACCGCTTCGTCGCAAATAATCAGTTTTGGGTTCAATGCCAATGCCCTCGCGACCCCGATGCGTTGTCTCTGGCCGCCGGAGAACTGATGAGGATACCGACGCATGTGTTCTTTTTTTAATCCAACCACTTCCAGGAGCCTCAAAACCTCGTTCTCCCGCTTTCGACGGTTTTTCATACCGTGGACAAATAGGGGTTCACCCACGATGTGGGCCACATTCTTGCGCGGATTCAAAGAGGAGAAGGGATCCTGAAAGATGATCTGCATCTGTCGTCGCAGGTTCCTCAGTCGGGATTTACTGTACTTGAGAATACTTTGTCCCTCTAAGAGAATATCACCCCGGGTGGGTGTCTCAATCAGGAGGATCAAACGACCCAGCGTGGATTTACCGCAACCGGATTCACCCACCAGGCCGAGGGTTTCACCTTTCCGGATCTGCAGACTAACCCCATCGACGGCTTTAACCGACGCAACCTGGCGCAGGAGTATACCGCCCGTGATCGGAAAATGTTTGACCAAATCTCGGACTTCGAGCAGCGGACTATTTGAATAATCGTTTGATGATTGCATGTTTCGAATAAACTACGACCCTATATTTTGTCTTAAAAAGTGAGTATAGATTTGCTAAAAATTTTATTCACCACAGAGACACGGAGATGAAATCATTTTTTCGTTTGCCGGGATACAAGCCCGCCTTTACAAGCCACTCAAAGGAGGCGGGCCGATGACGGCAAACGAAAACTATCAGCCCTTCGGGCAAGAAAAATACTATTTTTAAGCTACGGTCTATATTTTGTCCTAATTATTGCCTCGCAGAGCAGGGTTCTTTTTGTCCATCGTCTCCCGATGGGCAAAAAAAGAAAAACCCACTGTGCCCTCTGAGCCTCCGTGGTGAAATATCCTATCAAACACCTTGTGCCTTGAGCCGTGCGCCTTGGGCCTTTCTTTTAACTATATAAATGACACCGAACCGTGTGACCGTTCCCCAAATCAAGAATTTTGGGGCGCACCTGTTCACAACGCGCCATTGTCTCTGTGCATCGTTCATTGAAGAGACACCCCTCCGGTAGGGTGAAGAGAGAAGGCACGACGCCGGAAATAGTCCGGAGTCGTTGTTGTTTCTTCTTCGTACCTAACACGGGGATCGACTGTAAAAGCCCTCTCGTATAGGGGTGTTTGGGGTTATCGAAGATGGTCTCCACATCTGCCTCTTCAACCAACTGACCGGCGTACATCACCGCTACCCGTTGAGCCATCTCGGCGATGACGCCAAGATCATGGGTGATGAACAGAATTGAGGCACCGGTTTCTTTCTTAAGCTTGTTCATCAATTCCAGAATCTGGGCTTGAATGGTTACATCCAGGGCTGTTGTCGGTTCATCCGCAATCATCAATTTAGGATCGCAGGCCAAGGCCATGGCGATCACGACACGTTGGCGCATCCCGCCACTCATCTGGTGAGGGTATTCCTTGAACCGGGCCTCCGGGGCGGGAATGCCTACCTGACGGAATACCTCGATAACCATCTCCCGGGTCTCATTCCGGGAATGTTTTTTGTGGAGGCGGATCACCTCACCCACTTGATCACCCACCGTAAAGACAGGGTTGAGGGATGTCATGGGTTCCTGGAAGATCATGGATATTTTGTTTCCTCTGATTTTCCTCATTTTTGATTCAGGTAACTTCAGGAGATCCATCCCCTCGAAGAGGATCTCTCCACCGGCGATTTGCCCCGGAGGTATGGGCACCAGGCCCATCACCGAAGACGCCGTGACACTTTTGCCGCAGCCGGACTCCCCCACGAGTCCCAAGGTCTGTCCCTCCCTGATGGAAAGGGTGACATCGTCCACGGCTTTGAGCAGACCACCACGAATATAAAAATAGGTCTTGAGATTCAGGATATCAAGGAGGGGTTGGGATGCCATAGCCTTAATCCCTCAATCTCGGATCAAGGGCGTCTCGCAGGCCGTCGCCCAAAAGGTTGAAACCGAGGACACCTAACAGGATAACGATTCCGGGTAAAGTCATGACCCACCAGGCCCTGAGAATGAGGGAACGGCCCATGGCGATCATAGCCCCCCACTCCGGTATGGGCGGCTGGGCCCCAAGCCCCAGAAAACTGAGCCCTGCAGCGTCGAGAATGGCCGAACCAAAGCCGAGAGAAGCTTGGACGATGATGGGGGCAAGGCAATTTGGGAAAATGGTGTTGAAAATGATGCGCAGGTCCCACGCACCGACGGCCCTAGCCGCAGTCACATAATCCTTCTCCTTTTCCTCGAGGACAGAGGCACGTACAATACGCGCAAAGCGGGGGATGGTGATGATGCCTATGGCGATCATGGCATTGCGAAGTCCAGGTCCCAGGTAAGCGACTATGACGATGGCAAGGAGGATGTGGGGGAAGGCTAAAACGATATCCATAAAACGCATGATGAGGTTGTCGAGCCAACCCTTATAGTAGCCGGCCAAAGCCCCCAGCAGGGAACCGATGATTAAAGCGATCCCCACACTGACAACACCCACCGTCAGGGAGACGCGGGCGCCCCATATAATCCGGGACAGGATGTCACGACCCAGGTCATCCGT
>JAQYVK010000366.1 GCA_030145585.1 Desulfatiglandales bacterium
CGGGATCAAATCATTAAAAGGTCATTATCACGAGGATTGGAACTTCAAGACGGTAAAGACCGGGGATCGCCTGAGCCTTGGACAAAAAGAGCTCATCTTTGTTGAGGCTCCAATGCTTCATTGGCCGGACAGCATGTTCTGCTATCTGACCGAAGATAATATCCTGTTCAGCAATGATGCCTTTGGGCAACATTATGCATCCGAGTATATGTTCAATGACCTTGTTGACCAGAAGGAGCTGTATGAAGAGTGCATCAAATATTATGCGAATATACTGACCCCGTTTAGCCCCTTGGTAACCAAGAAGATTGAAGAAGTCTTATCCTTCAAACTGCCCCTTGATATCATTTGTACGAGCCACGGCGTCATCTGGCGTGATAAACCGGAACAAATTGTTGAACAATATATGGAGTGGGCAAATAATTACCAGGAAAACCAAATCACGATTGTTTATGATACCATGTGGAACGGGACCCGTATTATGGCCGAGAAGATCGCTAAGGGTATTGGTGAAGCGGACAAAGAGGTCAATGTCAAACTCTTCAATATAGCCAGGACCGATAAAAACGACGTGATTACCGAGATTTTCAAATCAAAGGCTATTCTTATGGGGTCTTCGACGATCAATAAGGGCATCCTGGTTTCGGTCGCCGGTATTCTTGAGGAGATAAGAGGTCTAAGGTTTAAAAATAAGAAAGCGGGCGCCTTCGGTTCCTATGGTTGGAGTGGGGAATCGGTGAAGATGATATCTGAAAGCTTAAAATCCGCGGGGTTTGACCTGGTTGATGACGGCATTAAGGCTCTGTGGAATCCTGATGAAGAAAATATAACCAAGTGTATAGAATACGGGAAACAATTCGCCGCGAGTGTCCCTTTTAATTAATCCCTTTAACCTTCATCTAAGCTGAAGATCCAAGCTTTGCTTTGCAGGTTGTTAAGATAAATATCACCACCCGCTTCGCTCGAGGCACGGAGTTCGCGGAGATGAAATTTTTTCGATTGTCCCGAGAGGAATGGGACAATCGAAAACCACCAGCCCTATCGGGCGAATCTTGTACCATTTTTTACTCCACAACCTATCGTATTGCTCCATTCCTGCCCGCAGGGCAGTGTTCTTTTTGCTTCAAATTTATGGTTCTTCTCCAATTTAGTTGGAGAAGGGGGTCGGCCCGCCCCAAAAAAAAGCGGGCTGGATTCCAGGGGTCGCGCCCGCTACAAAAAAGGAGGGCGGGGATTCAAGGGTTTGTTTTCTAAAGACTTTATCAGCGCTTTTAACATCCTCTCGATTTCTGCGATGTCTTTTTTTAGTTTACCCAATTCACCTTTTTCAATTAAATCTAAATCCCCTGCTAATAATATCTGTGTTTCCAATTCGCAAACAGAACCATAAGATATGTAGAGCATCCTTATGTAATCCGTGGTTGTCTTTCTTCCATATCCTTCTGCGATATTAGAAGGAATAGACGCGACGGATCTTCTTATCTGTGAAGTTAGACCGTATATTTCTTCCTTTGGGAATTTTGCTGTTATTCTATATATCTCTAAACAGAGCGCATATGACTTTTGCTGGACTTTCAAATCTTTGTAATTCTTTAGCATTTCACTCGACCCCTTGAATCCTGGAATCCTCGAATCCTCTAGCATCACACCTACTCAATTGGAGGTAACCTACTTATTTGACCTTAATTAACACCAACTAATCGGGAGATGGTCCAAATTTATATTGACACCCAATATTTATTATATTAATATTCCCATATAATATGGGTTAATTATATGGGTTAGCCATATAAGGAGGACGGGATATGTCATTAGTAAAAAAGACAATTGAACTCGACCAGGACGCAATCAACAGGATTAAGGCCGCATTAAATACCAAGACCGAAAAGGAAGCAATCAACATAGTTTTAAGACAATTCGACACCGATATCCAATTATCTGAGATGACTTTTAAGAATGCAGGAACATTTGATTTCGACGCTGTGTTTGAGGACTGATTTTGCAGCAAAAGATTATCATCGATACCAATGTTTATGTCGATATTTTTAATTCGGGCCTGTACGAAAATCTGCACAATCCATTCCAGTATGTCGTTTTTTTGGCTCATCCTGTTCTTCATGAACTGTGGATGGGCGCAAAGGGGAAGAAGGAAATCTCATACCTGAGCACCTTTCAGAATGCATTTGTCAGATTGAAGCGCCTGATTGTCCCAACTGTTAATACAGTGATTTTCATTGGGAAAGCATGTCACAAACTACGGACCTCCGGGAAACTCGACCCCGTTCATCCAAAACACTATAATGATATTTTCCTTGCGGCTTTGGCACGTCAAATCGGAGCGACACTTGTTACAAAAAACGTTCAAGATTTCAGGATAATAAAAAAAGTCATCGTTTTTGATTTTATTGAACCATGAGATCAGAGAATGTGGAGCGCAAAAAACCTATTGACTTTTAAACATTAAAGTGTATACTTTGAAGTGTATACTTCAAGGTGGAGGAAAAAATGAAAGCATCAGCCAAGGACTTGAGATATAGAACAAAAGAGATCATCGCTGCCCTAGATCGGGGAGAGGAGGTGCTTCTCACTTACCGGGGGGAAGAGAAGGCCAAAATGGTTCCTGTAACGAAAAAGACCATGAAAAAAGAGGACGGAGAGGAAAATTCTCTGTTTGGGATTTGGAGTGAGTATGAGATGGTAGAAAATGTAGATGCATACCTTGACAGGCTGAGGGGGGGGCGTTTTGGTTCTCGTTGATACCGATGTTTTGGTATGGTATATGCGTGGCAATTTAAAGGCTAAAAAGGTCATTGATCAGTTAGGGGCTTTTTACATCTCATCAGTCAATTACATGGAATTGCTTCAGGGTATTCGCAACAAGGAAGAGTTAAGAATACTAAGGCATTTCCTAAGCCTGAGACAGGTGGAAATCGTCCATGTCAGCGAGGAGATTTCTCAAAAGGCCCTGTACTGCATGGAAGAGTATTCACTCAGCAACAATTTGAGAATGGCAGATGCCATGATCGCAGCTACGGCCGTAATTTTTGGGGTAACCCTTCTAACCGCAAATGTGAAGCACTATACGCCAATTAGGGGTATCCAAATCAAAAGATTTAAACCATGAAATAGAAATGGTATCAGGGGTTGCTCAAGGACAATAATGTAGAAGCCCGTCACAACGAATGCGGGTAAAAAATAGGGTGAGTAAATCCACCACAAATAAGACTGATCAACCCGCCACAAATACGGCGGGTGAAAATGACAGCCGGAGTGATGGGTAATGTATAAGGTGAACGGTTCACCGTTCACCAATTTATGCCTATCGTGCGCTAATTCGATAACCCATCGCCTTTACAGCATCCTCAGTCGTCCAGACAGCATTGGCCATGTAACGAAAGTTGACCAGGGCCGCGGCATATCCATCTCCTTCCGGAAGTATGGCAGCGGCGGTCGCGTCCTTTACCACGGCAACCTCAAAACCCCGTTCCAGCATTTCACGCATATGCGCCTCCGTGCATAGATTGGCAGACATTCCGGCCAGTATGACATTATCAATACCACGCTTTCTGAGCTGCAGGAGCAAATCATTGTTTTCCGGACCATAAACCTTATGAGGGCTTGAAACTACCGTTTTCCCATCCTCGATATAGGTCTTATACCGGTCAAGCCAGTCGGCGCCGGAACCCTCAAAGCCAACCAAATCCAAGGGACCTTTACGATTAAACATGCCAATGCTGTGCATCAACACTTCGAGTGCCCCCCCGAACTTCCAGCCGGAATCGGTGGGGTAATAATAATGGGGTGAAACAAAGACTGGAATGCCGTTAGCTTTAGCTGCTTTGAGCAATTTTTCAATATTTTCAACCGTGTTGTTTTCGGTCACGCTCGTTCCCACAACGCCCCATGTAACTCCCTTAGGACTCAAAAAATCATTTTGCGGGTCAGTTAGGACAAGAGCGGTCCGATCTGGTATGACTTTCATCCCCGGATTAGGGAGTTCGGCTACCGCTGCCATCCCAAATAGCAACACGGTTCCTATAACCATGCTTATTACAATTTGTTTTTTCATGACGTTACTCCGTATTTTAATTGTCTTTTTTTAGTTTTTGACTAGGATAGAAGAATGTGATCCATGATCGTCAGAAGAGATTTCTACTATCTTTCTATGAATTTAACTCCCTTTAATCTTTTGTCAATAAACCATCTTGAATGGGCACAATCCTTCAATTTTTCAATTGGCATCTCTGTAAGGATTTGATAGATGTAAAGAAAATGGGCTGTGTAGGTATCGATAAAGAAAAAAGGAGGTTGCATCATGGGGAAACCGAAAGTCTACATTTATGTACCGGTTGATCAGAGTGGCGAAACGTACAAACAGATGGAAGAAGCTGGCTGCGAACTCCAAATGGAAAAAAGGGGAGGGGACATTTATGATAAAGGAAGTAAAGATTTCGCAATAAAGCCGGATGCCGATTCAAAAGTGATCGCGGGAGTGGCGGCTAAGCGCTTCCCGATTACGAAGGAAATTATAGAAAAGGCGCCCGAACTAAGGCTGATCGCGATGTACACGGTCGGCTATGATAGTGTAGACATGGATGCGGCCACCGACAAGGGAATTCTCGTCACCCACTGCCCGACGGAAGCCAATTGGGGCGGTGTCGCCGAGGGCACAATGGCCAACATGTTGGCATTGCTCAAAAGGGTCCGCGAAAGAGACCGGTATGTGAAACAAGGCGGCTGGCGGGAAGAACCATTTGTGGGGACGTACCTCGGCCGTCGGGCAGACGGTTACCCCGGGATCACCATTGGCATCATCGGCCTCGGACGCATCGGGACGCGTTTGACCGATCTCTTGGCGCCCTGGCGTGTGCGTATTATCGCGTGCGATCCCTATATCGGTGATTGGAAGTTTATTCATCACGACGTTGAACCTGTTGATTTGGAGACTCTGCTCAAGACATCGGATGTGGTCACAGTTCATTGCGACTTGACGGAGGAAACCAGGGGCATCATAGGTGCCGAACAAATAGCGATGATGAAGCCGAACGCGATTCTGATCAACGCGGCGCGTGGACCCATGGTCGACGTGGACGCCCTGTATGAAGCCCTGAAACAAGGCCGTATCGCTGGCGCCGCCCTTGACGTTTTTCCTGAAGAGCCCCCTGACTCCAACCTCCCATTATTCGGTCTGGGTGACGACGTGTTGCTCTCATCACACACGATTACACTCAATCACGGGGGTGGCCTTATACCGTCCATTCCGTGGGTGAAGAATGCCGTACTCGCGGCCCTTAAAGGGAAGGTCCCGGATCACGTCCATAATGTAGACGCCATCCCGGCATGGGAAAAACGGTTTGGTGGAAAGAGTTTGATATGAATGAAGTAAAAGGCATAAGGCTCATGGCGCATGGCGTTTAAATTGGTTTGATTGGTTATATTAGTTTGATTTGTTAGAACCAATTGAACAAATAAAACCAACGAAAAAATAAAACTGTTTTATGGCTATACGCTTTGCGCTCTGCGCTCTGCTCTATGCGCTTCCTGTTCACCATTAATGGAGTAACCAACATGAAAAAGCAAATGACAAGTATTTTTATTCTCCTCTTTTTGGTCTTGTTTTTTCTTGCTCCCTCTTCAACAACCGCAGCTGGCGAACCGAAGTATGGCGGTATTTTACGAATAGGGGTCCTCTTTCCGCAGTTTAATCATTTGGACGGCCGTCAATGGATGCCTTTGGGATATGTGCCTGCGACTCGAATGATTTATGATCCTATTCTGCAGTGGGGGGCCAAAGGGTTCGAAAAACCGGAACCCTGTCTGGCAACCAGCTATGAAACCAAAGACAACATTGAGTGGTTTTTCCGTCTGCGAATGGGGGTAAAATTTCATAACGGGAGGGAGATGACAGCAGAAGACGTTACGGCTAATTTATCCTGGAGATTAGAGACACCCAAAGGGTGGGAACCGATCCAAAACAGAGATCTGTTCAGGTTTATGAAAAAAGTTGAGACCGTTGATAAATATACGGTAAAAGTGACATTGGACAGGCCATTTTCCCCATTCCCAAGACTTTTAACCCACTCATTATCCTCCATCCTTCCTCCTGAAGAGGCGAAGAAGTGGAATAAGGATTTCTGGAAGCGAGCTATTGGCACGGGCCCTTACAAATTAGTGGATGTCAAACCGAATGAGAGAGTGGTTTTGGAACGATTTGATGATTATTGGGGGCCAAGACCTTACGTCGACAGAATTGAATACTTTTTTATCCGTGGTGACAAGGCTCGTCTCAGTGCCCTTGAAAAAGGTGAAATCGATGTTGCCCATCTCATCGATGCGGACAAACCCGCTCTCGAAAAAAACCCTGATCTGGCCTATTATGATTGGCCGGTTACCGGTAATCTTGATAGAATATGGTTTAATCAAAGGCGCTGGCCTATGAGTGATATTCGTTTTCGGATGGCGATATGGATGGGCGCCGATTGGAAAGATATCGTCGTTAACTCCTATTCACATCAATCCGGTCATTTTGCAAGGACGCATCTTGAGCATACAAAGTACTATAAGCCGGAAACTATTAGTCTGGTCCCGAAGTACGACCCGGTAGAGGCGAAGAAGCTTATCCAGGCCGTGGAA
Organism: Desulfatiglandales bacterium; assembly: GCA_030145585.1. GTDB lineage: Bacteria > Desulfobacterota > DSM-4660 > Desulfatiglandales > HGW-15 > JAQYVK01. The sequence goes on from JAQYVK010000366.1 coordinate 6,634, forward strand.
AAGGATGCGGGAAAGAAGATTCCGACGCTCCGTTATGTGGACGCCAACACACCGGTAACGAAAAAACAGGCTGAATTGGCAAAAACCCAACTGGCCCAGATCGGTGTTACCCTTGATCTGAAATTACACTCCGAACCCGTCTGGACGAATCAGCTCCAAAGAGACAAAAAAATGAAATGGGATCTTGGAAAACAGGGTGCCGGGTTTGGGGCCGATCCTTTCCAAGGTTTTGCCTATCACGTACCCGATTCGGGAACCGGTGCGGATGGGAAATCATTGGATGGGTATTCAAACCCTGCGCTGGACGAATGGATCGAGACAGCGATGCGCTTATTGAATGAAAAGGAAATTATCAAATGTTATCAGGAGGCTGAGAAGGTCCTCATATTGGATGCAGGGAATATTCCCCTAAGCCCGACTCGACAGCTCTCGGCCTTTAATAAAAAAATCAAAGGCATTAAACCGAATAATTTTGCCGCATTTTTCACCACCACAAACTTTGAAAATTGGTGGATTGAAAAATAGTCTTTTTTCAACCGTGTCGCTTTATTCTCATCTTCACTTCCTCCTTCCACCTTCCATATTCCGAATTCCTATCTCCCCCTTTCCCCCTTCTGCATTTTTACCCGCCGTCTGTGTGGCGGGCCGAATTCCTCCTTCACACAGCATTCTCTCATTGACTATTCTAAAGCCCTAGTTATTATTTAAACAATGGAATGATTTACAGGAGGGACAAATGCCGACCGTCTTAGTCACAGGGAGTAATCGGGGTATCGGGCTGGAATGGGTCCGACAGTATGCCGCCGAGGGATGGTGCGTCTATGCAACTTGTCGCCAACCGTCGGAGGCCCAAGAGCTTCAGGATTTGGCGGATAGGGAAGAGGGGATTAGTATTCACCGCATGGATGTTACTAAACCGGACGAAATCAATGCTGTTGCCGTGGAACTCATGAAAGAATCCATAGACCTGCTGGTGAATAATGCCGGTGTCTATTTGGAGAAATTCATGGAAATAGGTCTGAGAAGAATCCGATATGAAGATTGGGAATATGCGTTTCGGGTGAATACCTTAGGCGCCGTCAGAGTCACTGAGGCTTTTCAAGATCATGTTGCGCGAAGCGAGAAACGGTTGGTCACCGTGATAAGCACGCATATGGCAAGCATTGCCGATATCGTGGCACCTGGTGCTTATTATTACCGATCCACGAAGGCGGCTCTCAATGCGGCTATGGAAGGACTCTCCCATGAACTGAGACCAAAGGGAATCGGTGTCTTGATATTACACCCTGGTTGGGTCCGAACC
>JAQYVK010000367.1 GCA_030145585.1 Desulfatiglandales bacterium
TATTTTGACGGGATTATGCTGTTCATGCTGTATCGGGTTTTCAATCGACCATGAAGCACCGTCTCTATCGATTATAGTAATTATTTAAGCATGGTTGAGAGCGAAAGTTTCATCCAGGTCACTATACAGGGGGACAACATATCAGGTTTGACCGCGCAAGGACCTTTTAATACATTCGCCCCGGAAGACCCTGAACTCATTAAATTGGTTAAGAGCAAAGGGGTTAAAATATCGGCAAAACCCGAGAAAGGCCCCTTATGGTCCCGTGTGTTCCTCTCCTGGGTCCCGATGCTTTTGCTGGTCGGGGTGTGGATATTCTTCATGCGCCGGATGCAGGGTGGCGGTGGAAATCCCCTATCCTTTGGAAAAAGCCGGGCAAGACTCATGTCGGATTCCCAGAAAAAAGTCACATTCGAAGATGTCGCAGGGATTGATGAGGCCAGGGAAGAATTGCAGGAAATCATCGACTTTCTTCGCGATCCTGAAAAATTCACCAGACTGGGAGGAAGAATACCCAAGGGTGTTCTTCTTTTGGGAGTTCCAGGTACCGGTAAGACATTACTGGCGAAGGCTATAGCCGGTGAGGCAGGTGTTCCCTTTTTTAGCATAAGCGGATCGGATTTTGTAGAGATGTTTGTAGGTGTTGGTGCTTCAAGGGTCAGAGACCTCTTTGTGCAGGGCAAAAAAAATGCTCCCTGCATCATATTTATAGATGAGATAGATGCGGTTGGTCGCCACAGGGGCGCCGGTTTGGGCGGTGGACATGATGAAAAAGAACAGACCCTCAACCAGCTTCTTGTGGAGATGGACGGCTTTGAATCCAATGAGGGCGTCATTTTGATATCGGCGACAAACAGGCCCGATGTGCTTGATCCCGCTCTATTGAGACCCGGGCGATTCGACAGACAGGTCGTTGTCCCTGTTCCTGACATAATGGGGAGAGTGGGAATTCTGAAAGTCCATGTCAAGAAAACACCCATGTCAAATGATGTCGATATCAAGGTCCTTGCGAGAGGGACCCCCGGGTTTACAGGCGCTGATATTGAAAATATGGTGAATGAGGCCGCGCTAATGGCAGCCAGACGCGGAAAGGACAGGTTGGAGATGGTCGACTTTGAAGACGCCAAGGACAAGGTCATGATGGGACCTGAGCGGAATAGTATGATCATCACTGACGAGGAGAAAAACACCATAGCCTATCGTGAGGCGGGGCATACCATCGTGGCCAGGCTTCTTCCCGGTACAGATCCCATTCACAAGGTAACCATCATTCCCCGGGGTCGATCCCTTGGTCTGACCCAGCAGCTTCCAATCGTCGAAAAGCACACATACCCTAAAGATGACTTGCAGAACAATATATGCATTTTGATGGGTGGTAGGGCTGCAGAAGAGATTGTGCTCAATACCCAGACAACAGGGGCGGGAAATGATATTGAAAAGGCATCTGACTTGGCAAGAAAGATGGTCTGTGAGTACGGTATGAGCGAAAAACTGGGCCCCCTTACCTTTGGCAAAAAGGAAGGGCAGATATTCCTTGGCAGGGAGTTCACCCAGCACAGGGATTACAGTGAAAGGACGGCACAAAGGATTGATGAGGAAGTCGGGGATATCGTAATCGGGGCCTACAAAAAGACAGCACAGCTCATTGAGGATGACCTGGATACCCTTCACAAAATGGCTAATGCCCTTTTGGAGAAAGAGACGTTGAACGGTCGTGAGATCGATGAATTAATGGCTGGCGGGAAAAAGTCCATACCTGAAGAAATAGACGCCGGGACATCTTGAACGGGAAATGCAAGCTTTTTCCCTTGGTTATGTGTCATTTCATTTTTTTAAGGAATAATTATGGATTCACCGTTAGAAAAATTCCTCGAATGGTACCTGTCTCTGCCGGTTCCGCACCGCCAATCGATAGTGGAGTTTGTGATATTCTTTAACATTGGGTTTGAGGATATTGACACAACAAATATTGAAGAGCTTCACAATGCATTTGTCAAAAAGCTATCAAAGTATTCGCATGATAAATTGAAAGGAACCGGGCTTGCTTTGATGCTCAGAGGCAATGTTGACTTTCTTGTCAGGAAGTGGGGAACGAGAGAAGGGTGCAAGGAAAGCGAGAAATTTTTAATTGGAGTCAAAAAGCATTTCTCTGCCTCCGGTGAAGAATTTATGGCGGATAGGGCGCGTGAATTCCTTAGGGAACTGCCTTTCAAGCAGGAGCAATGGGTATCCACGAATGAGAAATGGCAAGAATTAGTTGAGAGCTACTTATCTGATAACTATATCGATCATTGGTGGAAAGATCTCAGCTGACGACTCAATACAGCCGACGAGGGACCAGCTTGACTGTCATCTGCGGCTGATCTCGTGTATTAGGCCGGCGAATAGTCATTGAGACATTCCATTCATTACACCAGCATTGAAGAAAAGAAGGTCAAAAATGAAATCCCTATCCAGGAGTGACTGAACAGCATGCGACTATATCTGATCAACCCATCCAACCCGCTTGTAAGCATCGTCAAAGTCAAGGAGAGCCGCTGGAACCGCTACCGTGTGTGGAAACCGCTCAGCCTTATGGTTCTCGCGGGCCTGACCCCGCCGGAGTGGGAAATCTCGATTGTGGACGAGAACCTCGGCGCGCCGGACTATCCGGCCATGCCCCGGCCGGACCTGGTGGGCATTACCGCTTTCACCTCCCAGGCGAACCGCGCCTATGAAGTGGCCGCTCACTTCCGGCGTCTGGGCGTACCCGTCGTCATGGGCGGCATTCACGCAACCATGTGCCTGGAGGAGGTCATGGAGCGTGTGGACTCGGTCGTCACGGGGGAGGCGGAGGGCATCTGGTCTCAGGTCCTGGAGGACGCACGGAATGGCGGACTGAAGCGCCGGTATGACGGAGGGCTCGCCGAGATAAGCGATGTCCCGCCCGCACGGCATGATTTGCTGGCTACGGGATATGCCTGTGGGGCCATTCAGACCACACGCGGCTGCCCATTGAACTGCAGCTTTTGCAGCGTAACGGCCTTCAACGGGGCCCACTACTGGCAGCGACCCATTGCGGATGTGGTGCGGGAATTCCAGTTGATCCGTGAAAAGCATGTGCTGGTGGTGGACGACAACCTCATCGGCACGCGCCATGAACACATCGCCCGCGCCAAGGACCTGTTCCGTGCCATGGCACAGGCGAACCTGCGAAAGAAATGGGTTGCC
>JAQYVK010000368.1 GCA_030145585.1 Desulfatiglandales bacterium
ATTCAGGGGTTCAAGTGTCTGTTTTGCAACGATCTCCTCAATGTTTTAACATCCCTTATCCTTAACTGTAATACTATAATATATCGATTTTGTTCTCTGAATTTTCCGATTATCCTGTAGATATCCAAACAGGGTTTATAAAATCTCTTCAAATCTTTTAACTACTTGTACGTCTATGGTATTTCACTGGAACCCTTGACCCCTCGGTTCCTTGAATCCTTCTAATCAGAGCAACCTCTTCGAAAATGAACTCCACAGTTTTCCTTCAACTAAATCGGAGATGATCCACAGTTATTAAATGCCGGCATTTGCCTCTTGACGCCTTTTGATTTAAACAACAAAATTTTTCAAAACCCCGATGTTTTCTATCTCGACTTCTACGACATCACCCTTTTTCAGGGGACCGACACCGAAAGGTGTTCCTGTCGAAATCAGATCTCCTGGCAGAAGGGTCATGACTTTTGAAATAAAGCTGATCTGATGGCGAATATTGAAGATCAGATCATTCGTGTTGGAGTCCTGCACAGTCTTTCCGTTGAGGCGTGTCTCGATGTCCAGATTGTCAGGATCAAGACCGGTAGCAATGACCGGTCCGACAGGGCAGAATGTGTCAAATCCCTTCCCCCGTGTCCATTGCCCGTCCTTGTTCTGATAATCCCTCGCTGATACGTCGTTTATAATCGTGTATCCGAGGACGTGGTCAAGAGCCTCCTCCTCTGAGATATTTTTTGCTGCTTTTCCTATAACAATCCCAAGTTCACCCTCATAATCAACCCGTTCCGTATTATCCGGATATGCAACATTTTCCAAATGGGCGATCATTGAACTGGGCGGCATTAAAAAAAGAAGCGGCTCATCAGGGATGTCGAAACCGGCCTCTTCTGCGTGTTTGACGTAGTTGAGGCCCAAACCTATAATTTTTGAAGGGGAGGGGATGGGTATCAGAACTTTTACCTCCTCAAGAGCGATTTTTTCATCAGTTTCCGATGCCCCCGTGAATATATCCCCGGTCACAGGGGTGATGATTTTATCATGAAGAGTCCCATATGATTCTTTTCCATTGTGCTCAAACCTGATCATTTTCATGTTTATTGTCTCCTCTCTACCCAATAAATTCTCTTTCAGAAGGCCCCACCCAACCCACCTTTTGTGTAAGCAACTACGCAGCGATACCACAGTGATTGCCAAACTCGTGTGAGCTGGGTAGGGGAAGAAAACATGGGTACCGGTTATAAACCGAGGATCTGGATTTCCTCATAGGGCCACTTGGTCAGAATCTCGCAGCCATCTTTCGTAATCCGGTAAGTGTTTTCAAAGGCAATACCGCCGGCCTCACCTTCCACACTGAACTGGGCATGGTAAGCGACCGTCATATTTCTTTCAAGAATATATTCAGGGTCACTCTTTTCATAAAAATAGGGGCCCGAGTCCCAGGCAATGCCCATACCGGCAAAGTGGTTGGACCAGGAGGAACGCCATTTCTTAATCTGTTCCGGAGTCTCAAAGTTCTCACCGGGCCTCGGTCTCGATTCGGCCAGCTCCTTGGTGGAGACCCCGGGCTTGAGAATCTTCTGAACCTGGGTATGCATATCCACACCGACCTGGTAGACCTCTTTTTGAAGCTCCGTCGGTTTCGCCCCCACCAGAAAGGTCCGATCATAACAGACCTTGTAGCCGCACCAGTTTACGTGGCAGGCCTCTAGGGATAAAAATTCCCTCGGCCTGAGAGGCCTGTCCGCCCAGTTGAAACTGCGAGGGTTGCCCCGGTCTCCTGCATTTAGGACCCAGCCCTCCAGGTATTCACCTCCGGACTCGTAAATCGCCTTGGCCATGATCCCCTGGACGTCATATTCTTTCATGCCGACCCTGACATCCCTTATTACGGCACCATACCCGGCCTCATTAATGGATGCCGCCATTTTCATGCATATGATTTCCTCATCGAATTTGACCATGCCGCATTCGTCGATCCAGGAGTTTCCATCAACGATGGTCAGGCCTGCACCTGTCAGGGCCTCGTACATGTAAGGATTGCAGTAGTCGATAGACAGGGGCAAATTTGCGACGCCGTGTTTTTCGAGCAGCTCCTTGACCTGCTTAGCCGACGTTGCAAACTGTTCTTTCGCCTCCGCATCAGGCCTGTACCGGGTCATGCGGGGTTGTAAAAGTTTATACTCATCCAGCAACTTCCCTTCCAGCCATGGACAGTCCTCTGCGACCCGGCCCGAATCAAGTTTTTTTTCAACGGGCACATAGGGAAATCCGTTATCCCTGATGAGAAGAACAAAATTGTAAGGCATGCCTCGGGAGTAGGGATGGTTCCAAACGCTAGAAAGATATCTTCTGCGGTCGTGGTTAAACACGATAGCTGAGCCGATGCCGTATTTGTGCATAAATTGATTGGCCCTTTCGACTCGCTTTTTCCGGAGTTCCTCCCAGTTAATCCTCTGCTGCCAATCTACATTTCCCAGTCCGTATCTTAGTGGTATCATCTTTATCCTCCTTTAATTTTGTCTCAGTTTAATATTACCCTTTTCCGAATTAAGATGGATTCGAAAAAAGTCTCAAAACCCGTCATCCGGCGCTCTTCCTTCACCCGCCCCGGCGGGACTGCGGGGGAGTGGAAACCATGGATCGGGTGCCGGTCTAGCCAGTCCATAATCTTTTGAATAGCCCCGATTCCGGTTGTTCGAATAGCTCACTGTCCTGAGCGGCCGGTTATAAAGGCTAATTTTCACAACCGGCATCGAAGGACTTTGGCCGAAATGACAACCATCATTCATCTCAGACTTTTCACGACATTGTCAATATATTGTTTAAGAACCTTTCTCCGGAACAAGAACGGCTCGTCCCAGAATCTCCCCGGCTTGAAGCCTTTTGAGGACCGAATCAGCCTCCTTTAGAGCGTGCACCTCACCGACGTAGGGCACTATTTTTGCGTCGGATACCAGTTCGATACATTCCCTGAACTCATTCCGCCCACACCATCGCGCTCCATACACTTCGATTTCCTTTGAAACCATAATCTGGGAATTCACCCGAAAGGGGTGAGTTATATTGTAAGCCACAAGAACCATTCTGCCGGCAACCTTTAGGAGTTCAAGTGCGAGCGATTCTACACCGGGATTCCCAGTCAATTCAAGGACGGCGCTGACACCCTGCCCGGATGTGATTTCATTAACGGCGCCGAGCAAGTCATCCTCATCCCCCTTTAAGGCCCAATCGGCACCCATATCTTCGGCCAGATTCAAAGACTGGTCCCTAAGATCAATGGCTATGACCTTTGCGCCGAACAATTTTGCTATCTGTATTGCGTGAAGGCCCAAACCACCGGCACCGATAACCGCAATCGTCTCCCCCTCCTTTACCCTGGCCTTGGATTTAATGGCGTGATATGGAGTGGCTACGGCATCTGTAAGAATTGAGGCCTTTTCATAAGTGACATTGTCATCAATTGTAAAGACACTTTTTACGGGGATCTTTATGTATTCTGCGAATCCTCCCGGCATGCTGAAGCCGACCTGCCCCTTCAGATTGGTGCACAGGCTTTCGCGGCCGGCCCTGCAAAATTCACATTCACCACAAACATTGTAGGCATACACGACGACGCGCTTGCCAAGATACCCTTTATCAATATTCTTTCCCACCTCGACGATCTCACCTGCCACTTCATGTCCGGGAATGACCGGAACATCACGCACCGCAGGATGGTTTCCCTGGCATACCTTCAGATCCGTCTGACAAACCCCGCATGCTCCCACTTTCAGAATAACCTCTCCCTCACCGGGTTTCGGGATTTCCCGCTCCTGTGGAATTAACGGAGCTCCAAAGGCCTCCAAGACCATGCACAGCATAAAAACCTCAAAACACTTCAGTCTAAAAACGATTTCATCGTAGAGACGCTAAGAACGCAGCGAAAGAGTGAATGATTATTTTTGACATCAATTTATTTTTTCTTTTTTTTCTTGCACCTACCGGTTGTGCTAATTATTCATTACAACCGGCCGCCTACAGCATTTTACATTCCCTTCAACTTTGGTTTTAAAAAAACCGACAACACAAACGCCGCAAGCGCGACAAGGGCCGTCAACACAAAGGCCGTTCGATAGCTATGGGTCATGTCAAATACATAACCGGCCATAAAGGGACCGGCAGCGGCGCCGGTACTATAACACAAGTTAATGATCCCTACATTCATTCCGAGCGCTTTTAGACCGAAAAATTCCGCGATGATAGGTGAACCCAGGACGCCGACTCCCCAGCTAAAACTAATGAGCATCACAGCAGCGAAAAGCATCCAAAAATCCTTGGCTATAATGAACAATAAGACGGAAAAGGTCATCAGAGCCAGGCTGACTCTGAAAGTCTGCCGGTTGCCTAATTTATCTCCGGCACTGCCTAGGGTGATCCGACCGACAATGGCGAGCCCGCCCATGACGGCCAGAAGGGCTGCAGCCCGGGATGCCGATATACCAAGATCGGTCGCGTGGGGGGCGATATGCACAATAATCACATAAAGACAGAATCCCAGGGAGAAAAACATGGCGGCTATCACCCACAAAGGTTTTGTCCGCACTGCTTCCTTAAATGAATCCCCTTCTTCTACTGAACCCTTCACAAGTGCGGTATGTCCGGGTGAATCATGGCCATAGGGCAACTGCCCCATTTGTGCCGGATCGCGTCTCAGAAACTGGGCCGCAAGGACGGCCATTATTAAAACCACGGCTCCCATGATTGTATAGGACTGTCGCCAACTAAATGATGAAATAAACCAGTGAGCCAGCGGGGGAGTAGTCAATGTGCCGAGACCTCCCCCGGCCAATATGATTCCGGTTATTAAACCGCGCCTTTTAATAAACCACCTGGATGCGGTTGACACAAGCGACACATTGAGTCCACTCATGCCCACACCGATGATCCCGTATAGGAGATAGAACTGCCTGATGGATCCGAGCCTCGACATGCACAAATACCCGATCCCGAGGAATAGACCGCAGAAGGTCATCACAACCCGGGGGCCGATTCTATCGGTCAACTTTCCCATCACCGGGGCCAGGGCCCCCTGTAGGATCCAGCAAAGAGAAAAGGCACCGGATACCATCGTCCTGGTCCAGCCAAACTCGTTTAATACGGGCTTAAAGAAAACACCAAAGGCCGCCAGCGTGCCTATAAATAGGGCCATGATACAGATGGAGGCTATGACCAGGACATACCCATAAAAAAATGAAGGATGGGTGCCCGGCCTCTGTTCTATTGCTTTATTCACGGAAACCTGTGTTCACCTGACGGCCAATCCACCGTCAATAAAAACCGTTTCACCTGTCATGTAGTCTGAGGCATTCGAAGCGAGAAAAACAACGAGTGGCCCAAGCTCTTCCGCTCTACCGAGGCGGCCGACAGGCACCCTTTTCCTTCTCTCATCATTTATTTCAGCAATATTCTTGTCTGTATAACCGCCGGGCAATTCGAATGATCCGGGTGCAATACAATTGACCCTAATACCCCGATCCGCCCATTCAACGGCCATGCATTTTGTCATATGAATGACCGCCGCCTTGCTCACACTGTAGCAAGTATATGTGGGCATCGCTTTTACCCCAAAAGTAGAAGCGATATTTATAATATTCCCCTGCCCTTGCCTAAGCATGGTTTTTCCGACGACCTTACTCACGAGGAAAGTGCCGTTGACGTTGGTCTGGATCAAATCCATCCACTCTTTCTCAGGGATATCCTCAAATTTGTGGTGAGCGAAGGACGCTTTTTGACCTGCGTTGTTTACGAGCACATCGATCTTACCAAATTCAGCAGCGGCCCTCTCAGCCATTTTAGAAATATCGCTCGAATTCTTTATATCTACACATATGGGAAGAGCTTGTCGGCCAAGAACTGATATTTCATCGGCCACTTTTTCAATCTCATCACCACTTCGAGCGGCCAGGACAATATCACTGCCTGCCTCTGCAAGGGCAAGCGCCATGGTTCTTCCAAGACCACGCCCAGCTCCCGTGATTATGGATACTTTGTCCTGAATTACTCCAGGTAAAAAGACATTTTCCATAGTATTCCTTTATGCTTTTTCTGGCTGTATAAGGGTGTTTTAAGCACGCTATAGTCGGTAAAATCCGTGGAGGCTCAGAATTGCCCAAACAGAATTCAGTTAACTGGTCCGACTACAGCCCAATAACCATAATTTCCTCATAGGGCCATTTGGTCAGTGCTTCACATCCGTCTTCGGTAACCACATAGGTGTTCTCGATCGCTATGCCGCCGGGTTCACCCTCAGCCCAGAAAAGGGCATGGTAGGCAACCGTCATGTTTTCTTCTAGGACGACTTCAGGATCTTCGGTTTTCTCATAGAAGTATGGGGCTGAATCCCATGCGATGCCCATACCCCCCATATGGTTAGACCAGGTGGCGCGCCACTGTTTGATCTGCTCAACCGACTTCATATTCGTTCCAGGCCTGGGCCTTTTTTCAGCCAATTCGTGGGTCGTGACTCCAGGTTTGAGAAGTTCTTTAAAGCGGTCTTGCATTTCTACCCCGGTCTGATAAATCTCCTTTTGTAGCTCGCTCGGCTCAGCGCCTACCATGAAGGTCCGGTCATAACAAACTTTGTAGCCGCACCAGTTGACGTGGCAGGCTTCCAAGGACAGAAATTCTCTCGGCCTTAGGGGACGGTCCGACCAGTTGAAGCTCCTGGGATTGGTCCTGTCACCAGCATTGACGACCCAGCCCTCTTCGTACTCACCGCCCGCCTCGTAGATGGCCTTGATCATAATTCCCTGCACGTCGTTTTCTTTCATGCCGACCCTAACATCCCTGTAGACCGCTCCGTAACCCGCTTCGGTGATGGATGCCGCCATCTTCATACAGATGATTTCCTCATCAAACTTCACCATACCGCATTCATCGATCCAGGGACTGCCGTCAACAACCGTTAATCCCTCCGCCTCGAGCGCGTGCATAAGACCGGGACTGCCATAGTCGAGGGAGACCGGCATATCCGCGACGTTATGTTTTATAAGAAGCTCTTTGACCTGCCGGGCGCAAGTCGAATACTGCTCTTTTAAAAGGGAATCTGTCCGATACCGCGTCAATCTCGGCTGCAGAAGTTCGTGCTCGTTCAACAATTTCCCCTCGAGCCAGGGGCAGTCCTCCGTCACACGATCGGCATCCAAATGGGTCTCCACAGGGACGTAGGGAAACCCATTGTCTCTAACAAACAGGCAAAAAGTGCCCGGGATGGCCCTTTCGTAGGGGTGATTCCAAACGCCGGTCAAATAACGTTTTCGGTCATGGTTATATACGAGGGCGGCCCCAATGCCGTACTTCGCCAGGAATTGGTTCGCCTTTTCAACACGCCTCTTTCTCAGATCCTCCCAGTTGATCCGCTGTTGCCAGTCTACGTTTCCAAGTCCATATCTTAGTGGTATCATCTCTTTCCTCCGGTAATGAGATGCTAATATTCACTTCCCCCATTTTTGGAGCCATTGTTGCCTGGCATCCGGATTCACGGCATATAACGGCCATTCCCCTCCTAGAGCGGAAACGATTTGAATGGTTGATTTATGCCAGTATTCAGATTCCGAGTCTGACACGCTCGAATACCAGGCGCTGTGTCCTGTTAGGATAACATTGGGGACCTTAAGGATCGGGTCATCCTCAGGTATAGGCTCCACGGACATGACATCTAGTCCGGCACCCGCAATGAGACCCTCCTTCAGGGCCTGAACAAGGGCCGGCTGATCTATGATTTCTCCTCGTGCCGTATTGATAACATAGCAGGAAGGTTTCATTCGTTTGAACTCCTCATAACCGAGCATGTGCCTGGTTTCGTCATTCAGCAATGCATTAATACTAATGAAGTCCGCATCTTCAACCAGTTTATCAAAACCAACCGGCTCGACGCCATGAGACTTCATGACAGCCCCAAAGACATAGGGATCGTAGGCCATGACCCTCATCCCCAGTCCTTTCGCCTTCATCGCAACAGTCGTACCTATTCGGCCGAAACCGATTATCCCGAGGGTCTGATCTTGCAATCGCTGAATTGGATGAGCATATTTAGCGACAATCTCCCTATTGGGTGTGATTAAATGGATCTGTTTATCCCTGACCGCCCTATCGATGGGAATGAGTCTGCGATTCAGGGCCATCAAAAATGCGATCGCCTGACTCGAGACCTCGTCAACACAGAAATCCGGGACATTTGTTACGACGATGCCGCGTTCGGTGGCGGCCTCAACATTGATGCGGTCATAACCAATAGACAGGCTGGCAAGGATACGGCACTTGGAAAGCTCATTAATAACGCGTGGAGTCCAAGGTTGGCCGGGCCCGGCGCAGATGATTGCATCTGCATCCCCGGCATTTTCTATGAGTTCATCCTCCGTCCCCCATAGCCCATTAACAAGGGACACGTCCAAATCTTTCAGGTATTCCTCTCCAAAATCCGTATCAGGTGAATAAATGGTATTGACAACTTTATAACTCATTTCCTCTCTCCTTTTTTTAAATCGGCTCTTTTATTCCCTCGATTTCCTGCCTCTCCTCTGAGCCTCAGTCTGTTGATCAGTTTGGGGTTTTCGAATGATCAGATGATTCGGCCTAATAAACCGGCTATTAATAGCCGAGGACTTATAAAATAGATTGCATTCGCCGTCACATCGTCCCCGGCAACCAAGTTGATATTAATGGAAAGGCAATCAAAATAATGATCGTCAGCACATCCATGACCATAAACCATGCGCAACCACGTATGATGTCACCGAGACGTGCGTATGGAAACACACCCTTCATGATGAACAGGTTGAGGCCTAC
>JAQYVK010000369.1 GCA_030145585.1 Desulfatiglandales bacterium
AAAAAAGCAGGAAGGGAAAGAGGTCTGGGCTATACCCTATGATTATAAAGGCGCCTGTTCAGGAGCCGAGGAGATTTGCCTCGGGGTTCCCTATTTCAATTGGGGGCCAAGTTATCTGAGAGCTGTCAAGGAAATCATGGAGGGGCAATGGGAACAGCAGTGGTTGTGGCTCGGACCGGACTGGAATAACATTAATGACCCTGATACGAGTAATATTGGGTTTCTCCCCGGAAAAGGTCTTCCTCAATCCGCTGCGGCTGCCCTCCAGACTTTTATCCAGGATCTTGGATCAAAAAAAATACAACTTTTCAAAGGTCCCCTGGCATACCAGGACGGCACATCCTTTCTTAAGGCGGGCGAAGTCGCTACGGATCAACAAGTCTGGTATATGAAACAGCTCTTAGAAGGGATGGAGGGGCAAAGCAGTGCCAAATAAGGTGGATAACCCCTCTAATAGAGGGGCGAACCCCTCTCATAGAGGGGTGAGTTCGTCTCCGAAATAGGAGATTCGTCTCCAAAATAGGAGATTCGTCTCCAAAATAGGAGATTTAGCACCTTATTGACTCGGAGTCTATTCGAGTCTCCCTCTTTTCTTAAACAAGCGTTCAAGGTCGGAAATACTTTCCGACCTTGAACGCTAAAAGCCACACAACACTCAGGTCCTTTTTAGAAGGTGGTGATAACTTTTTTCCGCATAGAAACTTACCCCATCAGACATCAGGCTTTCCACCTCACATAATAAGCAGGAAAGGGTACAAACAGATCTTATGGAGATTGCCCTCCAGGACGTCCACAAGCACTACAAGAGCGTACGCGCCAATGACGGGATAAACTTAGAAATCCATGAAGGATCCATCCATGGAATTCTGGGTGAAAACGGCGCCGGTAAAAGTACCCTCATGAAAATCTTGGCAGGATATGTTCCTCGGACCAGCGGCACAATCCTGCTGAATAAAAAACCAGTTGAATACGAAGGACCCGGCGAAGCGACAAGATACGGCATAGGCATGCTCTACCAGGACCCCTTTGATTTCCCCCAGCTTTCGGTCATCGAGAATTTCATGATGGGAGAAGACCACGGTCTTCTTCAGAAAGAAACCCTCCATCGGCAACAGCTCAAAGAATTGTCCGACAACTTAGGTTTCCAGCTAGATCCGGACGCTTTGGTCCAGTCCCTCACCGTGGGAGAGCGCCATCAATTGGAATTGGTAAGACTCATGGCGCTCGGGGTAGAGGTCCTGATTCTAGACGAACCGACCACCGGTATCTCAAATCTGCAAAAAAGGGTGCTATTTAAGGCCCTCAGAAAGCTGGCCGACCAGAAAAAAACGGTTCTGCTGGTTTCCCATAAATTGGAAGATGTTGAGGCGCTTTGTGATCGACTGACGGTTCTGAGGCTGGGGAAAGTGGTTGGGGACATGGAATCCCCTTTTGATACTCCAAAACTTCTGAAATGGATGTTCGGCACCCTTCCGCCCCCCCCTCCCTGCGCGAATACAGAACCGGGCCAGGTTACCCTTGACCTGGAGGCGGTTTCATTTCAAGGGGGACAGGCCGGTCTCCACGCTTGTAATGTTAAAATACGTCGGGGGGAGGTCGTAGGATTGGCCGGACTGGAAGGAAGCGGTCAGGGTCACTTTTTGCGGCTTGGTGCCGGTCTCCTTAAACCTGAGAAGGGCTCAATCCGGATCCTCCAGAAAAAAATGACGGGGAGGGATCATCACGCTTTCAAAGCGTGCGGTGTTACTTTTTTGCCGGCTTCGCGTCTGGAAGAGGGTCTCATCCCGGGGTTGAACATCACGGAGCATTTTGCGCTGAAGCAGAGAAAAGGTATCATGGTCCACTGGGTTCAAGCCACAAAAAAGGCGCAGGAAGGGATAGACCAGTTCAGGATTATGGGAAGCCCTTCCATTCATGTGGAATCCCTATCCGGTGGGAACCAGCAACGTCTTCTTCTGGCGCTCATGCCCACCGATCCTCTTCTCTTAATGTTGGAGCATCCCACCAGGGGGCTGGATATGGAGTCGGTCCACTGGGTGTGGCAGCACCTCATGTCTTATGCCGCCACCGGGACAAGCATCGTTTTTTCCTCTACTGAAATAGATGAGATCCTACAGGTCGCAGATAGGGTACTCGTCTTTTTTAATGGGGTCGTCGTGAAGGATGTAAGGACCTGTGACACAAGCTTAGATGAACTTGGGCAGGCGATTGCAGGAAAGGGTTAAGGATGACCCCCCAAATCTCCAAGATTACAAACATCAGGCAGATTTTTTTTGAGACCGCCCTCCTGATCCTTGGGGTTCTCTGCCTGACCATTATTATCCTCTTAGCTGCAGGGGCGCCCCCCTGGGTCGCTTTGAAAGCCCTCTTTATTGGATCTCTCGGGTCTTGGATCAAGATCGCCCAGGTCTTGACCGTGTGGATCCCCTTGACCCTGTGCGCTTGTGGACTGGTATTCAGCTTTCGGATAGGCCTCTGGAACATTGGTGTTGAAGGTCAGGTAGTGGCGGGTGCGATCTTTTCCACATGGGTTCTTCGCCTGGGGGCCGACAGTGGGATGCCGGTAATCACATTGATTCTCGCGTTCCTGGGAGGCATGATTGGTGGGAGCCTCTGGGCGATCATGACGGGCTTTCTAAAAACAAAGGCGGGGGTCAACGAGATCTTTGCCGGCTTGGGACTCAACTTCGTGGCCTTGGGAATCACCCTCTGGCTCATCTTCGGACCTTGGCGACGGCCCGGAGTCGCTTCCATGAGTGGTACAGAACCCTTTTCACCCGACCTCTGGCTCCCTACCATTCCATCACTGCGTTTGTCTCCGGTAGGCCTCGCCCTGGCAGTGGCCGCTCTCATATGCACCGCCTGGATCCTCGACCGCACCCGCCTGGGACTCGCCCTAAGGGGAATCGGTAACAACCCAAGAGCCGCATATCTTCATGGCCTCAAACCGGACTTCTATGTTATTTGCGCGATGGGTCTGGCAGGTGGCATCGCAGGTCTTGCGGGTGTCTTTCAGGTAACCGGTGTCTATCACCGCCTCATTCCGACCATCTCGAGCAATTACGGGTATCTTGCCCTCCTTGTGGTGATGTTGGCTAATTATCGTGTCTGGGCTACGCCGGCTATTGCCTTTTTCTTTGCATGCCTTAATGTCGGGAGCATCCAACTTCCCATGATGCTGCAGTTGGATTCTTCCCTTAGCGGAATCATTCAGGGAACATTGGTCCTGGTCACCCTTCTAATTCAAGGGTGGCGGAAAACGAAAGCTTCATGACTGACTTTGACTTCACAATATTATTGGCCTCGATCGTGGCCGGAGCAGCCCCGATCGTCCTTGCTGCTATAGGTGAAACCCTCACAGAAAAAGTGGGTGTCATCAACCTGTCATTGGATGGTTCTATCCTCTTGAGCGCCATGGTCGCTTTTGCGGTCGCCTATGAGAGTCACAGTCTCTTCTTGGGTTTTTCGGCAGGTGCTATAGCGGGGGCACTCGTGGCTGCCCTGGTCGGGTTTTTTAGCATATATTTGGGACAGTCCCAAGTGGCTGTTGGTTTTGTGCTCACCCTGACCATGAAGGATCTGGCCTATTTTTTTGGCAACCCTTACTCACGGCTCTACGGACCGCAGGTGAGCACCATGCCCATTCCGGGTCTCCGGGAGATTCCTTTCCTAGGGTCGATTTTTTTTCATCACAGCCTCCCAGTCTATATGAGCATGTTTTTGATTCTGGTGTGCTGGTGGTACATTTTTCGAACGCCCATGGGACTCCGTCTCAGGGCCGTGGGAGAGCACCCGGAAGCGGCCTTTGCAAGGGGTACCCCTGTAAGACGCATTCAGATGATGTATACGATTGCAGGAGGTCTATTGGTCGGGTTGGCGGGCGCAACATTTTCTCTGGCCACCAAGCCCGGATGGGGGAGACCCCAGGGTGCAGAGGGAACCGGCTGGATCGCCCTCGCCATCGTCATCTTTGGCGGCTGGCACCCGGTGAAGGCGGCATTTGGGGCCTATCTCTTTGCTTTCCTCCAGGTTATGGGTATTCAGTTCCAGAATTGGTTGCCCTCGGTCCCGGCTCAAGTCTTTCAAGTGGCGCCTTTCCCACTTATGATCTTTGCCCTGGTGCTTATTCATGCGGCAAAAAAAGGGTCAGGAACCTTGACAGACCGGTCTCATCGCTGGCTGCGCCGACTGGTGAA
>JAQYVK010000370.1 GCA_030145585.1 Desulfatiglandales bacterium
TCAACGAAACCGAAACGAACATTCGATATATGAACGCCCTTTGGTTTCAATGCTAGTCCAAGTCCCTCCAGGTAGCTTGAAAACCCTGCCTTCGAGGCATGATAGCTGGGTGCCTCCGGGGATAACATCTCGTCTGCCACACTGGAAAGTCCAATGAAGTGCCCATGACCTCTCTTGACCATCATGGGGATCACATAGGATGCGGTCCTTATCATTCCGAGCAGGTTGACTTCGAAGATTTTTACTTCATTTTCCATGGTAACAGGATCCAACAACTCCCCTATTCCAGCACAGAAAATACACAATTCTATGGGTTCACCCCTTTCGAGGACTGATCTCAATCCTACAAGATATTCATTATCCTGGACTTCGGCCTCCATATGCTCATAGGACGGATCTTCTATTGGAGAACCGCTCCTCGAAATACCTGTGATTTCCCAACCCCTATTTAGAAGCTCCTTCGTAACACCCAACCCTATGCCATCCGAATTCCCTATGATTAGAGCTCTACCTTTCATAAGTCTCCCTACTCTCCTAAAATCATTCCGTGTGTCGTTAGTCCTATCTTGAAACCTTTTTCAAGGTGGCAAGACCAGCACTTCTTACCTGAACCTGGAGTGCAAAATCAAACCGGTCTGCGTCTAGGCAAAGATCGAAATCTCTCATCGGGCTCCAGGGTTTGTTATCGTCAAAGAACCTTGCTGAGGAAGGAGCCACCCGGAGAGTTGTTTTGATTTTGCTTGTGTCAAATGGAAGGTTGAGGAGCAAACTCTTGAAGTATTCAGAACAGAGATCGTCCTCGTTGGCGCGTCTTGTGGCCTCAACGCCCATTCGAACCAGACTCACCCTTGATGGGGCCTTCGACAGGATATGCTGAACGGTCGTTTTTGCATTGACAAAGCTTCCCGTCAAGAGTTGATCTGAAGAGGTCGCATGCACAAGTCCCTGTGTGCCTGCGTGCGTTGTAAGGACGACGGTCTTTCCTTCAAGATCAACTTCTTCGATTTCCGTGGGGGAATTATTATAATCAAAGCCTTCAACCTTCTTTCCACCCCGCTCACCAACGAGTACCCATCCCGGGTTGCTCGATTTCAATCTTCGAGCTTCATCGATTTCTCCAACGGCAATGACCGATGATGCGCCATTGGCAAATGCATAGCAAGCCGTTGAGAAAGCTCTGAATACATCGATGATCACCACGGTGCCACGGGCCTTTCGGGCACCATCAACGAAGTCGAGCATTTGCAATTCCATCATTGCGCCTCTGGCACGAAGGGGAGAAATGGGGGAGACGGGGAAAGGGGGTAACGGAGAAACGGAGAGACGGAGAATGCGGAATCGCCGGTTCCCCGGTTCTCCTCCGATTCCGAGTATCTCCTTTTCATTTTTCTTTCACGAGCCATTTGTCTGCATTTGCAATCATGTTTACTATCTGTCCGATAATTTTATCATAGGTTATGTCAAGCTCTTTGCAAATGTTCTCGTCTAGGTAGTTACATCGTCTGGCGAATTCGATCCATACTTGCGTTTCGCAAGCCTCGCTCTCCGCATCACTCAATTTTGCAATAAATGCAGCCCGGTACCGGCGTTTTCGCCAAGCTTCTGCCAGGTTCGCACAAACCGAGCGGGACGAACGTCTCATTTGATCAACCATGGAGTACTTCTCTTCCGAAGGAAACTCCTTTGTTATCTCAAAGATCTTCATAGCCGCATCCATTCCGTTCTGGAATACCCGAAGGTCTTTATAGCTATTTATTTTTTCACCCATTCTCCGCTTCCCCCTCTCCCCGTTTCCCCGTTTCTCCGTTTCTCCAATCCTCCCATTCTCTATTGCTCTTTGAGCGGGTACTTCTTTCCGATATCGAACGCTTTTCCCACAAAATTACCGATACTGTGATATCGACCAATCACGGGACCGAAGACCAGAGGACTGATTTTTTCCATATCCGCTTTGCCCTCCTTGGTCAGCATATCGTCTTCAATTTTGACGTCTAAAATCTCACCAATAAACTGTGTGTGTGAACCGATTTCATGATGATGAATCACTCCGCACTCCAAGATTATGGGGAACTCCTCCACAAAGGGTGCATCAACCAGTTCGGACTTGATTGGTGTAAGAGCTGTTTCTTTGAATTTATCCACGTCTCGCCCAGAGGCCATGCCAAAATAATCGGCTTCTATTGCATACTCTTCAGAGGGCACACTTAGGGTGTAAGCTTGGCGCTTCATGATATTGCCGTAAGTATATGTGGCCTTACGAAGAGAAATGGTTACACAGGGCGGTTTGGAACAACAAATGCCTCCCCAGGCAATGGTCATAATATTGGGTTTGTCGTTTGAATCATAAGAACCCACACACCAGACGGGCGTGGGGATGATGAATGGTCTGCTTCCTAACGATTTTTTCATTATACTCTCTCCTTTCCGTTTCCCCGGTTCTCCGTTTCTCCGGTTCTCCCTCTCCCCGTTTCCCCGTTTCCCCGGTTCCCCGTTTCGCCCTTTCCCCGCTTCGCCCCATAATGCTGTTATGATGCGAAAAGAAATAGTGCGGCGAAAGCGAACAGCATCCCCAGGCCCTCTTTCAATGTTATCGGTTCTTTCAAAAAAATGTAGGCCAACAAAATTGTTAAAACAGGAGACATGGCCGTAAACATCGCTACGACGGATACCTTGCCTGACTTAATCGCAAAAAGGAACCCGAGGGCCCCACTTATACCTAAAATACCGGTTAATATCGCAAGACTTATCCCCTTGACATGGACTTCCGGTCGAAAACCGACAAAGATGAGGACGGCAAATCCCATGATGCACACCCCGATGGCTTCATAAATCATGGCACTCGTCGGGCTGATATAACGGGTTGTAATCTTTGGAATGAAGGCCCATATTCCCCAACAAACAACTGCCACAAAAGCTGGGAGTATCCAGTTATTCATGGTTTCCCCTCTTCATGCTTTTTATTGTGCGCGGTTCCTGTTTTCCGTGCTACCACAAACCTGTATTGGTGAGCGTAGTCTCTTATTCGTCTTTTTTCTCTATACTGACCGTTTTCATCCATCAAGGAGAGGGCCTCGGTTGTCTGCTCCGGATCCATCTCTATCAACAGCCACCCACCCGGATTCAGGTATTCGGTTCCATCTCGTATGATCCTTTCAATGCAAAGCATGCCCCCTTTACCACCGTCAAGGGCCACTCTCGGCTCATGGTCCCGGACCTCCGGAGATAGGGCATCGAACGCCTCTGAAGCAATATATGGGGGATTCGTTACGATCACATCGAATTTGAGGCTTTGCCCCACAAAGGGTTCCCACAGATCACCTAGACGGAAATGAATCCTCTCATCTACACCATGATTTTTAGCGTTCAGTCGGGCAATCTCGAGGGCCTCATCAGAAATGTCACTCGCCCACAAGATTGCCCCCTCGAGTTCCCGGGCAAGGGAAACGGCAAGGACGCCGGATCCCGTTCCCAGATCCAGGATAGTCTCCCCCCCTTTTCTACGGAATTCATTCTCCTTAGACAGAGATATGACCTGTTCCACGAGCAGTTCACTTTCCGATCTCGGGATCAGAACATGAGGGCCCACCGTGAAATCCATGGACCAGAACTCCTGGGTTCCTGTGATGTGTTGGAACGGCTCCCGGTTGACGCGCCTCCTGATGAAAGATCGATACCCGGATATTTCCTTATCGTCAAGAGGTTGATCGTAGTTGAGGTAGAGTTTGATACGGGTGATTTTGAGCTGGTGGGCGAGGAGAATCTCGGCGGTCAAACGGGGGGAGTCGATCTCTTTATTTTTAAGATAATCGGATGTGACGGTTATTAGCTCTTTAACGGTCCATGTCTTGGGGGCCATAATTCCTCTACCCCCCTGTTAGCGCCTCGGCCTGGAAATGGGTAATCAGGGGGTCGAGGACTACATCCAGGTCGCCCTGGAGAATACTATCCAATTTATACAGGGTCAACTTGATTCTATGGTCGGTTACCCTTCCCTGTGGGAAATTATAGGTCCTTATCTTTTCACTTCTGTCGCCGGATCCCACCATACTCTTGCGCTCTTCTGAGATCTTGGACTGCTGCTCCTTCTGCTCTATGTCCAAGAGACGGGATCTGAGAACTTTCATGGCCTTTGCCTTGTTTTTGTGCTGTGATTTCTCGTCCTGACAAGTAACGACCAATCCACTTGGAAGATGGGTTATGCGGACGGCAGAATCGGTTACGTTCACGTGCTGCCCACCATGCCCTGAGGAACGGTAGACGTCGATGCGCAGATCTTCCGAATTGACTTCCACATCTACTTCCTCGGCCTCAGGAAGCACAGCGGCTGTAACAGCGGAGGTGTGTATTCTGCCCTGGGTTTCGGTTTCAGGAACCCGTTGTACGCGGTGGACACCGCTTTCGTGCTTGAGTCGGCTATAGACCTTTTGGCCTTCAATAAGCACGATGACTTCTTTGAATCCCCCGATCCCCGTGATGTGCTGGTTGAGGATTTCCGTCTTCCAGCCATGCAATTCCGCGTATTTCGAATACATCCTGAAAAGTTCGGCCGCAAACAGGGCGGCTTCGTCACCCCCAGTGCCGGCCCTCAGCTCCAGGAGAATATTTTTTTCATCATTTGGATCTTCAGGGAGGAGGAGCACCTTGAGTTCTTTTTCCAGCTCGGAAAGGCTGGCCTTGAGAGAGTCCATCTCTTCCCGGACCAGATTTTTCATCTCAGGGTCCGGGTCGTCCAGCAGGGGACGGTTGTTTTCCATCTCCTCCTGGACAGATTTGTATTTCCTGAATGTGGTGATGATGGGTGTTAATTGGCTGTGCTCTTTTGCATATTTCTGGTAGACCTTTTGGTCTCTGATAATCTCAGGGCGCGCCAGGTCACCCTCCAACTGCTTGTAGCGATCCTCAATTTCTCTAATTTTCCCAAACATTAAAGGTCCTCAGTTTATCTAACACGTCTGGTTTCTCGTTCTCAATGGAGAATGAGCCAAGAAAACAAACCTTGTAACCAGGGGGGTTGAAAGACGTTCGTCCTCTGATTGGTAATAAAATCGCCTTGTGGACAATGCCTGCAGAGGGATAAAAGGTGGGACTTAAGAAACAATTAAAATGTTTTAGGATACGTGAAGAAGCCCCGACCCGTGGTCGGGGCTTCTTCTATTCCCGGCTATGCCTTGTCGGATTTATTTGACGCCTTTTGCGCTTCAAATTTAGCGTACTTGTTCTTGAATCGCTCAACCCTGCCCGCTGAATCTACCAGTTTCTGTTTTCCCGTAAAAAAAGGATGACATTGTGAGCAGATCTCCACATTGATCTCTTTCACGGTGGAACCCGCTTCAAATTCATGTCCGCAAGCACAATGTACGAGCGCCTTGTGGTATTCCGGATGTATATCTGGTTTCATTTTTTTACCTTTCCCTATCCACTCATGGATTCCAAGAATTTCTTATTATTTTTTGATCCTCCTATTTTGTCCAGTAAAAATTCCATGCTGTCGACCGGTGTCAGAGGGGCTAAAAGTTTTCGGAGTATCCATATGCGATTTAGATCCGTCCCGTCGATAAGGAGTTCTTCTTTCCTTGTTCCGGAACGGTTGATATCAATAGATGGAAAGACACGCCTGTCCGTTAGTTTCCTGTCTAGAATGATTTCCATGTTTCCAGTCCCTTTAAACTCCTCAAAAATCACTTCATCCATCCTGCTTCCCGTGTCAATAAGGGCGGTGGCAATGATTGTCAGGCTTCCTCCCTCCTCCACGTTTCTGGCGGCCCCGAAAAAGCGTTTTGGCTTGTGCAGGGCATTGGAATCAAGGCCGCCTGAGAGAATCTTACCGCTCGGGGGGACCGTTGCATTGTAAGCTCGGGCCAACCGAGTAATGCTATCCAGGAGAATCAGGACATCAAGTTTGTGCTCCACCAATCTTTTTGCCTTTTCAATGACCATCTCCGCCACTTGTACATGTCTTTGTTGCTGCTCGTCAAAGGTTGAGCTGATCACTTCCGCGTCCACGTTTCTCTGCATGTCGGTGACTTCCTCCGGCCTCTCATCGATCAGAAGGACGATTTTATGGATGCTTTTATCATTTGCGGAGACGCTGTTTGCGATGTTCTGAAGTAGCATGGTCTTACCCGTCCTCGGAGGTGCAACGATTAAGCCGCGCTGTCCTTTTCCGATGGGGGTCATGAGATCCATAATTCTGGCTGAATAATTCTCGGAATCGGTTTCCAGACCTATCCTTTCCTCCGGATAAAGAGGAGTGAGATTGTCAAACAGAATCTTATCTCGGGATATCTCCGGATCCTCATGGTTAACCAGTTCCACCTTCAGCAGGGCAAAATATCGCTCCGTGTCCTTTGGCGGTCTGATCTGGCCGGAAACGGTATCCCCAGTTCTCAAATTAAAGCGTCGGATCTGAGAAGGAGAGATATAGATATCATCAGGCCCTGGGAGGTAGTTTGAATCCGGGGCCCTTAGGAAACCAAAACCGTCCGGCAGGATTTCAAGCACGCCTTCCCCATATATGGCGCCGTTTTGCTCCGATTGGACCTGAAGGAGGGCAAAGATAAGATTTTGCTTCGGCATACCGGATGCCCCTTCAATATTAAAATCCTTAGCCAGGGTGGTCAATTCACTGATTTTCTTTTTTTTGAGTTCTACTAGATTCATATAAAATCTCCATTCCTCTCCATTTTCCTGTCAATTCAGGTATTGCCCCGGATGAGGGGCATTTTTTTGTAAATCAAAGAAGCCGGCGTTCAGAGCGACAAAGGTTTCATCGTATCAGGGTGCCGAGCATCTCTTTTTTTCCCATTTTCTGTTTAATAATTAGGGCGCAATAAGATATCCATATATTCCATCAGGTGGCTTTCAGACCAACTTTATAAACCCTTTTATATGAGTTAAAGAAGATGGCGCAGCAGATTACCCGTGAAGTTCGTTATGATATCCGGTTTTACCGAATTCTTTAATAGGCAGGGATATGTTTAATTACTAAATTATATAAACATGAATCC
>JAQYVK010000371.1 GCA_030145585.1 Desulfatiglandales bacterium
TTATACGGAAGCCCTAAGTGTCTTGGATCAAGTTATAAGTCTCGATGCGAAAAAATCCGCAGCATATTTCATTCGAGGAGTCATATACAACAAGTTGGGTATTGTTAATTTGAAATCCGCTGCAAACCTCGGACACAAAAAGTCCCAAGATATGTTGGGTGCAAGAGGGTTAGGAACCTAGCACAAAGATGACCATGAGCCGATGACGACTACGCTACCTGGCCGCCGGCTCCATGGCCAATTTAACCCACCGCGTGTTGGCGGACTTCTTTTTTGATTTTTGAGGCGAGAGTGTCTTCGGCAACGTCCAGATCATAATCCATTTGAAGCCCAAGCCAAAAAGACGGGGAATTACCAAAATAGGTTGCGAAACGAAGAGCTGTGTCGGCGGTTATGCTCCTTTTCCCATGAATTATTTCATTGATCCTGCGCGGAGACACTCCAAGATCTCTGCCAAGCTGATTCTGGCTTATTTCCATCGGTTCGAGGAACTCCTCATACAGAATTTCACCAGGATGAATTGGGGGTATTTTCTTTTTTTTGATCACTTCACTTTATCCAGTTTTCAAATCTTAGATCTTTGATTCTTGAATAGTGCCGAGTATTGGCCGTAACCAAAATAAATTCGTTAATGAGAGCCGTCGCTGCGATAAAGATATCTTCCAGGCCGATCTTTTGACCTGCCTTCTGTAATTCAGCGAGTATATCGCCCGCCAAGTAAGCTTCATTCTCACCGAATGGTAAAACAATGATCCTTGAAATGATATCGTCCACAATCCTTAACCAGAACTTCTTGGAGTCATCACGAAGGGCACTTCCGAAGCGAAGTTCAAAAAGGCAGATACTTGATGTATGAAGTGATTGGGACGGCTCGGATTTGAGTCTTTTAATAAAATTTGCGTTGGGTCTTTTTTTTACCAGTTCACTGAGAATGTTCGTATCGAGTAGATAATTCACTTCTTCAACTTACCTTTCAGGATTCGTGAGCTGTGGCTTTTTCGGTTTTCAATAATCCGATCGATCGTATCAAAAAACGGATCCTTTTCATCCAACCAACCCTTCGCATCGCCTAAATGTCTTTCGGGTTGATCCGCCGGCACCAAACGGGCCATGGGTTGGCCACGTTTTGTGATGAGTATTCGCTCTTTGCCATAGGCGACTTTCCCGAGCAATTCGGAAAAGTGTTTTTTGGCTTCAGCCACGCTGATGGTTTGTTCATTCATTTTCAATCTCCCTAGTGTTGCGTCCTATATGTAATTTACAAAAATGTGACTCGATTTTATCGTTATTTCTCATCGATAAAGGTTAACATATTAAAATCCGGATTCGTCATGCCGGACTTGTAGCTGACTGTAGATGCTTAATTTCTTACAGTCAGCATGATTCGGCATCCAGAGCGTATAGAATTCACTGGATTCCGGCCTTCGCCGGAATGACGGTTGAAAGAGATTTTAGACTTTTTATGAGACGATGAAAGCTGTGTATCCCATAATACTTTTTGATACCATACTTCTGGGACACAACACTAGAAGCCATCTAAAAATTGATTGTAATAAATTCGGAATCTGTCTTTAAAATCACTTGAATCCTTGACCCCTTGAATCCTTCTATTATTACAATTCAAGCCGGACGCAGAGATCGGACTATTTGGCATTTTTGAGACGGCTTCTAATATTTATTTATGGTCATGATGACCCATTTTATAAAAAATGTCAAGCTATTCGTATTCACCTCTTACCCGCCGTCTCTGTGGCGGGTGTGGTTCCTAACAGTCTTCTGGTGACTGTAAGAAATTGAGCTTTTACAGTCACCCCTTCAGTCTAATTCCCTTGATTTATTACCACAATTAAGTTATATTTGCTCAAATTTTGACCCACTTACTTGAAATCAAGGTAAACAAATGAACAAAATAAATCGGGCGGATATCAAAGCGGGATCGCATGTCAAGGTTGTACAAAAGCAGGATCAAAGATCAGGAAAACTGACGGAAGGTGTCGTTAAAGATATTCTCACAAAGTCCGCCACTCACCCTCATGGCATTAAGGTTCGTCTGGAAAGCGGCATTGTGGGCCGGGTGAAAGAACTCATCACCAAAAGCACGAAAGTTTAAACGGAATGAACTCTCCCTGCAACCCCGTGAGCGGGATCTCCGCTACGCTCCGACAAGCTGCTACCTGCAATTGGAGGCTATCACATCGGCTCGTGATACTCGCCCTAAACCTAGAGAAGCCCGTTTATCTCTTCCACAGAAATGACAAATGCCCCTCTGGCCCAGGGGAAGTTCGACTTGGCCAGTTCAGCAAATTCACCTGATTCCTGAATCTCACCTCTTCCCGAAAATAAGAATCCTTTTCCCATGCCATTGGTTCCTTCAACTTCTTTTGAGGCTATAATGACTTCCACCCTGTCGTTTGTACTGAGATTTTCCTCTGTCTTGCGATACCCTCCGGCGGGTATTACGATTGTTCCCGTGTCTTGGATACCAATGGTTCTTATGTAATCTCCCCAAGTTGCTACCAGATGAGGACCATCCTTTCCACAGGTACCAATACATACTATTTCGGTCTTCTCAATAACCTCTTTGACTTTGTCTTCAAACTCTACCATTGTTTCCTCCTTTTACGATTTAAATCTTTGTGCGGGGGACCCCAGACTATCTCAAAACGGCCTCCCATCTGGAAAGGTGCGTTGG
>JAQYVK010000372.1 GCA_030145585.1 Desulfatiglandales bacterium
TTTTTGGGGCAACCTCTACGTTAAATCCCAACACGAGTTTGCTGGCCGTCAGGGCCAGGAGCAGGTCCGATTTGGTGATAGATCCGACATCAGAATGGATGATCTTCAATTCGAT
This sequence comes from Desulfatiglandales bacterium, assembly GCA_030145585.1. Taxonomy (GTDB): domain Bacteria; phylum Desulfobacterota; class DSM-4660; order Desulfatiglandales; family HGW-15; genus JAQYVK01. The sequence continues at coordinate 116 of JAQYVK010000372.1, forward strand.
TTCAGGGATTTGAATAGCGGAGAGACTGGCCACGACCGCTTCCTCACTTCCGGCCGAATCACTCTTGAGTACAAACTCTAAATGTTTTTTCTTGTTCCTATCCGGGGACTTCAAGATCTTTGGGGGGTGAACTTGAGTCTCCACACTGGGGACTGGCTTATGCTTTACATGTTTCTTCCGTTTCATCTCCCCCTCTCCCTATCGCCGCTGATACATGTTTGCAATGAGATCACCGAACGCCTCATTGACGTAATTTCGTTTCACCTTCATGGTCGGGGTCACTTCTCCGTCTTCTTCATACAGCTTTTTGGGCAAAATGGTGAATTTTTTGACCTGTTCCACACGGGCTAACGTTTCATTCACTTTATCCACCTCTTCCTGTATCAATTTGATGATCTCAGGACTAATTGTCAAATCTTTATAAGTGGAAAATTGGATCTTATTGTCCTGCGCATATTTGACCACGGTGTCCTCATCGATCATGACTAGACATGAGAGGAATTTTTTTCGATCCCCAATCACGACCGCGTCATTGATGAAAGGACTGAATTTTATTTTGTTCTCAATAAACTGGGGTGTAATATTTTTGCCTCCGGAGGTCACGATGATATCTTTTTTGCGGTCGGTGATCTTGAGGTAACCGTCTTCATCAAGTTCACCCACGTCTCCTGAATGGAGCCAGCCATCCTTCAAGGTCTCTGAAGTGGCCTCAGGATTTTTAAAATACCCTTTAAAGATGCCCGGAGATTTCACCAAAATTTCACCGTCCTCGGCAATTTTGACCTCTACCCCGGTCAGAGGAGGGCCCACGGTACCAAATTTGACAGCCCCAATCCTGGAGACACAGGTAACCCCTGTCCCTTCAGTCTGTCCATAACCTTCAATGAGGTTGACCCCGATGGATTGAAAAAAAAGGAGGACATCATGAGAAATGGGTGCGGCCCCGGAAATCGCCACATGTAGGCGGTCGAACCCAAGCCTCTTCTTCAGCTTTCGAAAGACAGCGAAATGGGCACATCTGTAAAGCCATTCGAGAGGTAGGGAGACCTGTTTGAAATCCATCTTGAGAGAGGCCCTCTTGCGACCGATCTTCAGGGCGGTGTGGAAGACAATCTTTTTAAACCAAGTGGCATCCGACATGCGGATGATGATAAACGAATAATATTTCTCCCAAATCCGAGGGACAGCATAGCCGACCGTGGGGGAAATTTCGATCATATTGTCCGTCACCGTTTCCGGGGTCTCGACGAAGTTGACGATGAATCCGCGTGTAATGTGACCGATAACGGAAAAGAGCTGTTCGAAGATGTGGCAGAGGGGCAGGAAGGACATGACTTCATCATGCTCACTCAAATGAACATTCTCTGTAATGGCCTCCCCCATCCAGGTCAGGTTCCGATGGGTCAACATCGCCCCCTTGGGGGGACCGGTTGTCCCGGAGGTGTAAATCAGCATCGCTACATCATCCGGATCGGCGCCGTCCATCCGCTCTTCAATCAGACTGGGTTCTCGGTCTGCAACCTGTTTACCCGTCTCCAGGATCTCGTCATAGGTCATCACCATGGGGTCTTCGAATTGTCTGAGGCCTTCGAGGTCCCAGACAATGACCTTTTTTAGGAGAGGTGTCTTATCTCTAAAGCTTAGCCATTTGTCCAACTGCTCCTCGTTTTCCACAAAGAAAAACCTGGATTCCGAATTCTGAATTGCATATTCCACCTGCTGCCAGGCATTGGTGGCATAGATGCCGACCGCCACACCGCCCGCACACTGGATCCCCATATCGATGATGACCCATTCGGGACAGTTATCACCAATAATAGAGACGGGTTCGCCCTTCTTAAGCCCCATGGACATCAGGGCGGAGCCCACCCACAAAGCCCGTTGATAATACTCGTTCCAAGTCATGTCCTGCCAGATGCCGTATTGCTTTTTTCGGAGGGCCACCTGGCCGCCTTTTTTCCCGACGATGTCCTTAAACACTTTTGGTGACGTATCCAAAGTCATGAGTCAATGATACTCCGCTTGATGATAGGCTTTTCATCCACTTTATTTAAACTTCAAAAATCGTGTTCTCCATGCATGATCAGGGATAAAAATGACAAATGTCAAAATCCAAATGACAAATCAAATCCAAATGTTTAAATGTCCAAACCCATAATGGTAAGCGGTAAGCCGTAAACAGTGAAGAGTTAGAGCCGCTCACCGTTTACTGCTTACTGTTCACTTCTGTTTTTTATCTCCACCTTTTCTTTCTCTTCCATCGTTGATAGCCCTTGGTTGATGCCTCCGATCGGATCCCCATATAGAATTCCTGGACATCTTTGTCGTTTGTTAGTTCATCGGCGTTACCTTTCATCACAAATCGGCCGTTTTCCAGGATGAGGGCAAAATCCGAAATGGCCAATGCCATCCGCGCGTTCTGTTCGACCAGAAGGAGGGTCGTGCCTTCCCCGTTGATTGTTTTTATTATCCTGAAAATTTCTTTGACCAAAAGGGGTGAAAGACCCAGGGAGGGTTCATCCAGGAAAAGGAGTTTCGGATGATTCATGAGGGCACGGCCGATGCTTAGCATCTGCTGTTCTCCGCCCGAAAGGGTTCCGGCCCACTGCCCCTCCCTTGCCTTGAGGGCGGGAAAGTACTTATAAATTTGATCGAAATCTTCCTTCATACTTCCTTTGTCTTTTCTGAGATAGGCCCCCATGAGCAGATTTTCCTTGACCGAAAGTTCTTCAAAGACCTCTCTTCCTTCAGGTACGTAGGAGATGCCCATTCGGACAATGTCCTCGGTCTCTTTACCGTCTATACGCGTGCCTTGGAATTCAATGCTTCCTTTGTCCGGTTGATCATCCAGAAGCCCGACCACGGTCTTCAGAATGGTAGACTTCCCAGCGCCGTTACTTCCGAGAATCGCGGTAATGGTCCCCTCCTCGGCGGACAGGGATACCCCACGGAGGGCATAGATCAGGCCATAGCAGGTTTCAATGTTCTTTAATTCAAGTAATGTCCCCAACGGCTTCATCCTCTCCAAGGTAGGCTTTTAAAACACCTGGATGGCGCTGCACTTCTTCCGGGGTCCCCTCTGTGATGGCACTCCCAAAGTTGATAGCAAGGATCCGCTCAGAAATGTCCATGACCATTTTCATGTCATGTTCAATCAGGAGAATGGTCACACCGAGCTCATCCTGGATATCCTTGATCCAGAAAATCATGTCCTGCTTCTCTTCAGAATTCATGCCGGCAGAGGGTTCATCTAAGAGGAGCAATTTCGGTTCGAGGGCCAAAGCCCTGCCCAGTTCGACCCGTTTTTGTGTGCCGTATGGGAGCCCTCCCACCAGCTTGTCCCTAACAGCCTGGAGGTCTAATAGGTCGATGATCTCTTCCACTTTCCTGCGGTGCGTCACCTCTTCACGGCCGGCAAAAGACCGCCGTCCCCACATGAAGGCACCATGAAAGAGACCGCTTTTCATAAAGGTGTGCCGACCCAACATGAGGTTTTCCATGGTGTTAAGCCGGGAGAAGAGCTCAATATTTTGAAAGGTCCGCGCAATGCCCAGCTTTGCGATCCGATCCGGTTTTTTCCCCTGGATTTCCTGCCCATTAAAGGTTATTAGGCCCTTGTCAGGACTGTAGATCCCATTGATACAATTAAAAAGAGTTGTTTTGCCCGCTCCATTGGGTCCTATGATGGCAAAAATGGTGCCTTTCTGGACCTGGAAGTCGACATCTACGAGGGCCTCCAGTCCTCCAAAGGCAATGGAGAGCTTCTCAACTTGAAAGAAGGTCATAATACCTACTCATAAACTTAATTCACTTCGCTCATCATTGGCCTCCGGCCCCGCTTCCAGCCCGTAGAGCTTCCAGGTTGGAGGATAGGGCCTACGCACCGGAGGGAATAATGGAATGATGGAAGAATGGGTTCTGTAAAAATGTGATTGTTGGTTGTTGGGAATCTTTCTTGACATAAAAAGCAAGCATGTTTTTGAAAGAGAACCGACGCCCTAATAACCAACATTCCAATATTCCATCATTCCAATCAGGGGAGATACGATAAGCCCCAAAGAAACCCTTTACCTATGATAGGCTCTAGTGATTCTGCGATGCAGAATTTTAGATCTCCGGTGGCGGGAGATGAGGATCTCTCCAACCTCCGGAATCTAAAGTTCTCAAGCCTACTAAGGCTCCATCCAAACGGTCAGCCTCTCTGCCTTGGCCCCTTCCAGGCATCGGGTCAAAAAGACCTCAGTTTGACCTTGCCTGGTGAAGACATATTTGGGATCATACTTTCCGTAATTTATTTGTCCGAGAATTCCCTTGAAGTCGCGAATCCCTTCCATGGCACTCACAAATCGCTCCCTCGTAAGATTCCGGCCGGTCCTCTTGAGACCTTCTACCAAGGGTTCCACGAATCCGATACCGGCATAGAGAAAGACGCCCCACCTCTCGCCCTTTGCGGCGTACTTATCAAAGGCCTTCTTGTACTTCAACATTAGTGGCGACTGGGAGTCGGGAAGTTCACTAAAGTTACCCACGATCACGCCCTTCCAAAGACCTTTACTGATCTTGTACATGAGGGGAAAGTCAGAGCAGGTACTGGTGCTCATCCATTGGGGGCCGAATTTCATGGCTGCACCCGTCCCAACGGTTCGAACGGCATGGACCGGTCCCATCCACAGGAGCACCGCATCCGCCTTGGATTTTCGCAACTGCATGATGTGGGGTTTCATGTCTGTGTCGGTCAATTCAACGGGCACTTTCGCCACCAATTCCAATCCTTGATTGGCCAACTCCGCTTCGACCCCGGATACACCGTTCTTGCCGTAATCGTCATTCTGGTAAGCTATGGCGATCCGCTTTTTGCCAAGGTTTTTTACAGCATATCTGGTGAGGACTTTCGCCTCATTGTAATACAAAGGGTAGACGGCAAACAGGTACTTCTGAGGGGGAGAGATCCAGTGAAGAGATCCGGCGAGCGGACCGACCCATGGGATCTTACGCTCCATGAGGTAGTCTTTGACGGCCAAGCCGGGCGCAGTGCCCACCCCGCCTGCCCATGCAAACATGCCGATATTTTCCTGAAGCTCTTTGACCCCCGCCTTGGTCTTGGCAGGATTATAGCCATCATCGAACATGTGGTAGGCGATTTTCCGTCCGTGTATGCCCCCCTCTTCATTGATCATCTTGAAATAAATGCCCGTACCTCGGGCCACTGCTCCCCAGGGTGCGGCCGGACCTGTCTGGGGGCCCCACTGGCCAATATGAATCGTCTTATCCGTGACGCCCTCCTCTGCCATAGCCACAGACCCAAACCCCAGAACCATAATAAAAAATACCACCAACACCAAAATTCCTCTCTTTCCCATGATGCTCTCCTTTCTTCAATCAAATAAGGTTAAAAGGTTTAAAAGTGCATGTTCCATCAGCGAATTTCTATACGGTGAATGGATACAGTGCAAGGTGTACTGCTCTTGAAATGTGGGTTTTCTCCTTTTTAGCATTGTATGTTTCTTTACCTTACACCGTATACCGTAGACCTTACACCTTCTTTATATAATGTCTTGCGAAGAGTCCGCTCGGTTTAATGCAGAGCACAAGGACAATGATGGCAAAGGCCACGACCGATTTAAATTCAATGGAGATATACCCACCAAAAAGATTTTCGATGATACCGATCAAATAAGCCCCTACGACAGCACCGGGAAGAGAGGTCATGCCTCCCATGACGGCTGCCGCAAAACCTTTGAGCATGGGATTCCACATCATGTAAGGTTGCATGGTCGTGGGGGCGATAAGGAGACCGGCCAAACAACCCACCAGGGAGGAAATCCCCCAGGTGAGCATCAAGATACGATTGGTCCGGATTCCCATGAGACGAGCCGCCATGGCGTTCTGTTGGGTCGCCTTCATGGCGACTCCCAATTTGGAGTATCGGAGAAAAAGAAAAATGATCGCCATGAGGGTCAGGGCCACAATAAAAGTCAATAACTCCAGGGTGCTGATAAACACGTCTCCGAT
>JAQYVK010000373.1 GCA_030145585.1 Desulfatiglandales bacterium
GCGTAAACAAAATCGAGAAGAATTTTATAAACAACAAATCAAACGCGTTTTACTGTTTTATAATGCCTAATTTATATCCACCGTATTGAGGAGTTATAAAGTCTATGTCTTTTCTCAATTTTGTCTACCCTCCGGGAAAGCCGATGATACCCCAATCTCCGGCTCTTGTGTACACAAGAGCATGCCAAAGCTTGCATGTAGATGGCTGCTGCAAAGCAGCAGCATACGGCATTCGCCCTTGGACGCCTTGGATCTGGGGCATCCTCAGCTTTCGCTCAATCAGGGTAATAATCTATCTAAATTTGCGTTAAAGGGGGCAAATCATGCCAAAGAATCTGACTCAGAAAATTTTAGATGCCCACCTTGTTGAGGGAAAAATCATTTGCGACAAGGAGATGGCCATTACGATCGACCATACACTGCTTCAGGATGCCACGGGAACCGTGGCCATGTTGGAATTCGAATCCTTGGGAATTGGCACTGTGAGGGTCGAACTTGCTTCCCAATATGTGGACCACAACATCATTCAAGCCGACCATAAAAATGCGGACGACCATACCTATCTACGAACGGCCTCTGCCCGATACGGCATTTATTTTAGCCCGCCGGGTAACGGCATTTCGCACCAAGTCCATATGGAGCGGTTCGGTATCCCGGGGAAGACCTTGCTGGGAGCGGACAGTCATTCACCGGGGGCTGCCGGCGTTTCCATGCTGGCCTTTGGAGCAGGAGGCCTCGACGTCGCCATGGCCATGGCAGGGCGACCCTATTATCTTCCTTGTCCCAAGGTTCTGGGGGTCAAGCTGACGGGTGAACTTCCGGATTGGGTGAGCGCCAAAGATGTCATTTTAGAGATGTTGAAGCGTTACGATGTGGATGGATGTTATGGGAAAGTGGTCGAATATTATGGTCCAGGGGTGTTGTCCCTCTCGGCAACAGACCGCGAGACGATTGGGAATATGGGGACGGAGCTTGGGGCCACCAGTTCGATCTTCCCGTCTGATGAAAACACGCGAATCTATCTTGAAGCCCAGGGACGGGCTGATGACTGGGCTGAACTGTCTGCAGATGAAGATGCGACTTACGACGAATATGATGAAATCGACCTCTCTAAGCTCGAACCCCTCATTGCCTGCCCCTCTTCGCCGGGGAATGTGGTTGCAGTGAGTGAAGTGGCAGGTCTCAAAGTAGATCAGGCCATTGTCGGAAGCAGTGTCAATTCTTCTTTTCGTGATCTCATGGTGACGGCCAAAATCGTGGAATACCGCCACACTCATCCCGGCACCTCCCTTCATATTAATCCCGGCAGCCGGCAGGTCCTCGAAAATGTTGCAGAAAATGGAGGCATTCTGACTCTGCTTAAGGCGGGAGCGCGTATTCATGAATCCGGTTGCCTGGGATGCATCGGTATGGGACAGGCCCCCGGCACGGGTCAAGTGAGCCTTCGAACATTTCCCCGCAATTTCCCCGGCCGTTCGGGCACCGTTGATGACAAGGTCTATCTTTGCTCTCCCGAGACCGCGACGGCCTCGGCCATCAAAGGGGTCATCACCGATCCCCGGGATCTGGCTAAGGAAATGGATTACCCACGCATTACAGATCCTGAAGCATACGTAACCGACATGACCACTATCCTGGCCCCGTCCGATACAGATTCTGAAACCGACGTCATCCGGGGGCCGAATATCCGGCCAATCCCCGAGATAGACCCGCTCCCGGAAATCCTGGAGGCGGAGGTGGCCATCAAGGTGGGAGATGATATTTCCACGGATACGATTATGCCCGCAGGTGCCAACATCCTGCCCCTTCGGTCAAATATCGAGGCCATCAGTGAGTTTGTCTTTTACCCGGTGGATCCGGAGTTTCACAAAAAAAGCAAAAAACTTGTGAGCACCGTGGTCGTGGGCGGAGAGAACTATGGGCAGGGCTCCAGCCGTGAGCATGCGGCCCTTGCTCCCCGGTATCTGGGGGTTCGTGCGAAAATCACCAAGAGCTTTGCTCGGATCCATAAGGCCAATCTATGTAATTTTGGAATTCTCCCTCTCATTTTTCAAGATCCCGAGGATTATGACCGGTTGGACAATGGTGCAAAAATGATATTCCCGGACATTAAAAAACATCTTGAAAAGGGCGATAAGGAGATTCCGGTCCAAGTGGATGGGACCCCTATCATGGCATTGCTTGATGTATCAGATCGTCAACGAAAGCTCCTCATCGCGGGTGGGGTCCTGAACCTGGTCAAGAAAGAATTGAAGAACTGATAGGTAAACGGTAAGCGGTAAGCGGATTTTCGCAAAGCGCAAAGCGGTAAGCGCATAGAGTAAGACCTGGGAAATATCACGAAGACACAAAAAATAAGAAATAATCTATAAATTCCCATTTCAATTTTTTCTTTCGTGTTTTCAAACTTTCGTGCTTTCGTGATTGGAGTTTTTGTCTTAACTCTCCGCTCTCTGCTCTTTGCTTTTTCATCACTTTCGAACCAACAAGGAGGACACAATATGGCAGAGGCAGTCAATGTAAAAAACATAGGATTGAGGGGCGTGACGGTTGCGGACACTAAGGTCAGTTTCATCGATGGAGAAAAAGGGGTCCTCATCTACCGTGGCTATCGAATCGAAGAATTGGCGGAGAAATCATCTTTTATGGAAGTGGCCTACCTGGTCCTGACCGGGACTCTGCCTGATAAAAACGAGCTTGCTTCCTTTACGAACGACATCCTTGGGGCCAGAGAAATTCCCGACTATGTCTATGAGTGTTTTAAAAAGATGCCCAAAGAGGGGAATCCCATGGACGTCCTCCAGGCGGCTGTCCCCCTTTTGGCCATGGATGACCCCGACCTGAAGGACGACACCCGAGAAGGAAACTTCAGTATGGCCATCAGACTCATAGCACGCATGCCCACCCTTGTTTCCGCCTGGCACAGGATCAGACAGGGCCTGGAGCTGTTGCCTGCTGACGATTCTCTTTCCCATGCGGCCAATTTTCTGTGGCAGCTTCACGGAGAAAAACCGGATGAAGAGATGGCCCAAGCCCTCGACACCTGTCTCGTGCTTCACGCCGACCACACCTTTAATGCTTCTACCTTCGCCTGCCGGGAGGTGGTATCCACCAGGGCACACATGTATGCGGGTGTGACAGGCGGATTAGGCGCCCTTTCCGGGAGTCTTCATGGGGGTGCCAATGCCCAGGTCATGAAAATGCTCATAGAACTGGAATCAGAGGAAGATATTGCCGGTTGGGTGAAGGGCAAACTGGACGGAGGCGGAAGGATCATGGGCATGGGGCATGCCGTTTATAAGACCATGGATCCCAGGGCCAAATACCTGAAAGATATGGCCTCCCGTTTGGGGAAAAAGACAGGCCAGGAACGTTGGCACCAATTGTCCACACAGATTGAACAAACGGGTCTGGAGGAATTTCGGAAGAGAGGGAAAACGAACATTCAACCCAACGTGGATTTTTACAGTGCCCCGGTCTACCACATTATGGGGATTCCCCGAGACCTCATGACCCCCATTTTTGCCATGTCAAGAATCGCGGGCTGGTGTGCCCATGTCATAGAAGAAAAGTTTGGGGAAGCCCAGGGAAAGCCGGCCCTCTATCGACCCAAGGCGGAATATGTGGGCCAATATTGTGGGTTAATGGGTTGCACCTATGATGAAATGGAATCAAGAGGGTAACTTAAAGCCATCTCAAAAACACTAAATCGCCCGATCACGGCGTCCGGCTTGAATCATAATATTTCAGGATTCAAGGATTCAAGGGGCCAAGGATTCGAGTGATCTTTAAAACAAATATCGAAATTCGAACAAGGACTCTTGAATTATGAAGTTTTTTCCCTTTCGATCTTTACACGCCGTATTTATGGCGGGATCAATTCCCTAATTCGATTTTGTACTGCACTTTTTAGTCAGTCCTTGACATCGGACTACTTTTCTATTTTGAACCGGCTTCTGAGATGAGGTGTTATTTGTGGCCATCTGGGTGATGTCGATCATTCTGATCCTTGCGTTGAGTCTTCTGATTACCGAAAAACTTCCCCTCGATCTTACTGCGATTGGGATCATGGTCATTCTGATGGTCACTGGAATCCTCACCCCTCTGGAAGCCGTGGCTGGTTTTGCCAACCCTGCGGTCATCACGGTCGGCGCCATGTTTCTCATCAGCAGAGCAATGGTCCGCACCGGGGTGGTGGGTTACATCGCCCAAAAAGTCATTAGCGGTTCGCGAGGGAACGCGAATATTGCCATGCTCGTTACCCTACTTGTCGTGGCAGTTTCTTCCGCCTTTATCAACAACACACCTGTCGTCGTCCTTTTTATACCCGTCGTCCTGAGTCTAAGTTGTGAGTATGGTTTCAGCCCGTCCAAATTTCTGATCCCCATTTCATACGCTTCTATACTCGCAGGTACCTGTACCCTGATCGGGACCTCCACCAATATCATAATCAGTGACCTGAGTGCCGATTATGGGTTTGGAACCTTGGGGATGTTCGAGTTATCTGCTGCGGGGGTTCCAATAGCCATAGCGGGCGTCATTTTCATATTCCTCTTCTCTCCGTGGATTATGCCCTCCCTTTCAAGCCCGACGTGTGAATTAGGCGACGGTGAACACCGAAGGTATCTTGCTGAATTCAAAATACCTCGAGGAAGCCGACTGATTGGAGGAGATCCCGCACAAATCCTTACCCAGAAATATCCTTCGATCGAGGTTCTTGAGCTCATAAGGTATTCCCATGTATTCTACCCCCAGCGAGACCCTGAAAAAATAGCCGCGGACGATCTCCTGCTCGTCAAAGGATCCCTGAGTGAACTGATTGATATCCTTCAGGACAATACCGTGGAACTGCCGGATGGGGGGCCTGATTTCGATTTTAGAAAGGAGAGCGAAAAATCACTTATTGTGGAGTTGATTATTCCGCCCCAATCCACACTCTTGAATGAAAGGCTCCTGGAGACAGAACTCAAACGAAACCCTGACATCCACATAATAGCCATCAAAAGGACCGGGCTACATTACACGGAAAAGGAAATTCATGATATCAGGCTTAGGATTGGAGACATATTACTGGTTCGGTCTCCTTTGAAAAAGTTAGATGAAATCCGAGCCGGTTCGGATTTCATCATTGTTGAAGATGTTCATCATGAAATCATTCACAAGAAAAAAGCACCCCTGGTCCTGTTGGTTTTTGGGGGTATTGTGGCGGCAGCTTCTTTTGGATTGGCAGATATCATGGTCTGCGCACTTGCCGGTGTATTTCTCATGATCCTCTTTGGATGTCTTCAACTGCGAGATGCTTACAGGGCTTTGCCGGGCAACATTCTTCTTCTTATTGTGGGTGTCATTGCCCTAGGGGTTGCCATGGAAAAAACCGGTGCAACACAATTGTATGCTGAAACCTTCCTGAGCCTTTTTTCAGGACTCAGCCCTAGAGCTGTCCTCGGCGGTATCATACTCCTTACCAGTCTTGTTACCCATCTTCTAAGCAACAATGCAACAGGCGTCCTGTTGCTTCCCATTGCTGTTTCCACCGCGCTCACGCTCGGGGTGGATCCGAAGCCTTTCATTATCGGCGTCTGTTTCGGAGCCAGCGCCTGTTTTGCTTCACCCATGGGTTATCAGACCAATCTTCTGGTTTATGGTCCAGGCAGTTATCGTTTTGCAGATTACCTTAAACTTGGCATTCCCTTGAATCTGATTGTCATAGGGATGGGTTTGATTCTTATCCCGATTTTTTGGCCTTTTTAAATCACTATTCCACTGATTGGTAAAACCACTTATCTCCACTAATCTTCACAAAGAGAAAAAATAATATGTGCGCCAATCCTATATGCAAAAAGAAAAATTGTTTTAATGTGAACAGCGAAAAATATCCTTGAGAGGGATAGTGGGAGGAACAATCAGAGCAATAATAAGGCAGAATATAAAATGATTGGAAGATTCAGTCTTTACGGCTTTCTAAAGAATCAACAGTACTATGACTATTTCCTCATCCTTGCCTTCAGGCAAATGGGGCTTTCCTATTTTGCTATTGGAATACTCGTCGCTTTCCGTGAAATCATGATCAACCTCATGGAAATTCCTACCGGTGGTGTCGCGGATCTTTGCGGGAGGCGTGGTTCTATGATTTTCAGCTTTGTCTCCTACATTATCAGTTTTGCCATATTCGGGTCCTCAGGCGTAGCGGCGACGGAATTTGGTCTATCTCAGCCTGTACTGATAAGCCTTTTATTCTTGGCGATGTTTTTCTTTGCCATTGGAGATGCCTTTCGAACAGGCACCCACAAGGCATTGATCTTCACATGGCTCAGCAACCAGGGGCGGACCAATGATGTCACAGAGGTCTATGGCTACACCCGCTCATGGAGTAAAATCGGCTCAGCTGTATCCGTCATTGTTGCGTGTGTTATCGTATTTAAAACGAGCAATTATATTACCGTTTTTTTCTTTGCTATCATCCCTTATATCCTTAACATCGTCAATTTCCTCGGCTACCCAAAAGAAATCGATTGTAAGATCGAGGAAAAAACATCTCTCGGTGATATTGTAAATCACCTCAAGATCACACTTGTGTCCTCAGTGAAGCAGGTCGGTCTCAGGAGACTTATTTTTGAGTCCATGGGCTTCGAGGGTTTCTTTAAAGCATCAAAGGATTACCTTCAGCCCATATTGATGGCGGCCGCTCTCCCATTGACGGCAGCCCTTTTCGCGGACCTTCAATTAAGCAATGAACAAAAATCTGTTGTTCTTATCGGGCCTGTCTTCTTTTTGTTGTTTATACTGTCTGCCTTGGCCAGTCGTAATGCCTACCGTTTGGTCTCCAAGGCAGGCCACGAGGATCAAACAGCCAAATGGCTTTGGGGCGTGGGCGCATTGGTCTTCCTGGTCCTGTTGCCTGCAATGTTCTATGAAACCCATTGGATCATGATCACCTGTTTTGTTGTGCTTTATGTGATACAGAATTTCTGGAGGCCTGTATTGATCAGCCGCTTCTATGCCCACAGTGATGAAGCAAAAGGGGCGACTGTTCTTTCTATCGAGTCACAGGCGAAGAGTCTGTCGACGATGATTCTTGCACCGGTTTTGGGGTTGGCTATCGATCTGGCTCGGGGGCACAGCATCGGTGGGAGTGCGTTCTGGCCAATGGGTGCCCTGGGTCTCATCATCTCATTTGGGTTTTTCATGACGGCCACGATTTCACCCTCCCATTCAACTCACCACGACTATAGATAGATCTTTTGAACACCGTGGATGCAGGAATGCCGATGGAGGGTAGGTATGCAAGAAAATTCGAAATCCGAAATCCGAAACTCGAAACAATACAAAAATTAAAAATTCTAATGAACAAAACGGGTGCTTCAACTTGGGCATTTTTTGGATTATCAAAATCCGATACTCCAAATTGTCTCAGTCCTTGCCTTGGAACAGGAGGAAGATTGAAGAAATTCCGAAATGCAAATTAAACCGCGGCCAAAATATGATACCACCGCAATTTATGTTTTAAATTTGGAACATTCGATATTCGAATTTGTTTCGGATTTCGGATTTCGGTATTCGGTTTTAAAACTTTTACTGGCTTTTGGCCGCACCGCCTTCTGTGATCAACAAAAAATGTGGAGAATAGTCAGTCCATCAAAGGGGAGAAAAGTAAAAGGATGACTCCCTCCCCTACTCCACCCAGTTCCACCCGTCTCTTTCCTTTATCACAAATGATAACTCAATCTCATCTTTCGAATCTGGGGCCACTTTCAGGGAGGGATGATTCAAGGCGAGACCAATGGTGAGGGAACCACTTTCAAAGATGTTTTCGAGGGAGACATTCTGTGTGTAAGCTGTTGATATACCGCTGAGTATTTGTTTCGCTCCAATAACCAGTACTTTTTGAGGTTTCACCTGTACACTTTCCATGACCAGATACCTTGGAAGCTCACCTACCCAATCGACCTGCACCCACAATTCTTTTTGAGTGAGGACATCGAGCGTCACTTTAACGGTTTTTGGATCCACCATCTTCAAAAATGCACCGGGAGGGAGGGTGACGTCATCCTGGGTGATCGTGTAGGTATTCGCTCCGGCAACGGCTTTACTCAGGTCCAGTTTTACCTGAACCTGCTCAGGCCGAATCGATTTTATCAACGCCCCTGATCCACCCACTTGAAGACCAACGTTATTCACGGATGCATCCACAATTTCCATTTCTGGGTCCCGGTTCATATATTCAACGGGGATCTCGAGAGCAATCAGTGTATCAAGTCCCTTCGTGAAGCTGAACCAAATGCCTGTCACAAAAAGAATGGCTACCAGGGCCGCAATGCCAATCTGAATTTTTTCATTTACACGTCTTTTTATAGGTTTCGCCGTCTCACCGAGGTGGTCACGTAATAGTTGCTCAAGCTCGAAGACACCTTTTACTTCATGAAGTTCGGAATCCTTCACAACGACAACACTTTTTCGCTCTTCGGATACGACGACAGCCAGCGCATCTGTTGCCTCACACAGCCCTGCCGCCGCCCTGTGGCGCGTCCCGTACCTTGAAGGGAGATCTTCCCTGCGAGAAAGAGGAAGAATGACGCCGACTTTCGTAATTCTATCCCCCTGAATAATAGCCGCACCATCATGGACCGGATTGTCACGCCAAAAAATGCTGGCGATCATTTCCCTTGTGACCAAACCCTCCCAGGGGATGCCCCCTTGCACAACATCCTCCAGGTCGTTTGTTCCCGGAAAAACAATCAGTGCGCCGGGACGCTTACCCGAGAGCTCAAAGGCGCATCCTGCGATAATTTCGACGGGTGTTTTCTCAGATCTATGAACCCCTCCCCAGAGGATATTCTTAAAGTTTCTCGCCTGAAGCACACTGCGCAATTCATTTCGATACACCACGATAATGATAAAGGCGGCGACGGTTATAATGCCCTGAACAGCCCAACTGGTAACGACCAATCCCAAAGACTGAGGAATTCTCTGGAAGATCCAAAGAAGGGCAAGTCCTACAATCCCACGAAAAACAGCGGTCCCTCTGAACAGAACATAAAACCGAAGGAGGATGTAGCCGACCAGAATGATGTCGACGACATCCTGCCAGCGCATTGTAATTATATGGGAAGTAATGTATTCCATGATTCATCAATCCGTAACGCTGAATCTCAACACCCGGAGTAATTCCCCTTTCGGATCGATCACTTCTACACGCCAGGGCCCTTTATCCTTTTCCTTCAGGGGAATGCTGCTGAATGAGGACCATTGAGGGGGTTGCAAACGCAGTCGTACCTTTGCGATCAGTTTATCGTACTTGTACCAGTTGTGAAAGATGATGACCTTGTCCGGGACTTTACTGAAAGAGGTAAAACATATGGCCCGTCGGGCAGCAATGGAAAAAACAATGGTCTTATTCACCGGTTTGCGACCTTTTATCTCCTCACACATCACGGCTTCTCCCAAAGTCAACACCCCACCCTCTTGGCTCACAGCTTGTGACCCGGAGAAAAACACCAGGAAAAAAACAGTCCAGTAGAATGTGTGGCATTTACGATAGTTGGACATACGATAACTCCAGATGAAAACCCATTTCAAACGCCTCGTCAATAAGTGTTTGTCAGCTTGGTCCTGATCACCATTATGGTATTAGATGCAAGGCGCCGAGGAGCGACGACTGAGGCGTATGGTCCAATACATCGCAAGGAGGAGCGATCGAAGGCAACGCCGCAGATGATGCCATAATGGTGATCAGGATTAGATGATCTGCTCAAGACCTAGTCTCGCATGTGCTATTTTGTAAAATTCTTCCTTCTCGTCTGTGTGCCCAGGGACGGTCCAGGGCATCTCATGCATGTTGCGCAATACCCTGTCCATGTGATCCCATGGGATCGAAATAATCTGCATCCCGGGTGGATAAAGTTTGTACATTTTCATACCATATGAAATACCGGTGGTAACGGTATTGATCTTGCCGGTCACATAGGGATAGTTGAAAATCCAGTTGCAGCCCATCACATATGTCATTTTGCTTTCAATGAGATCCCCGGTATCGTACTGTGAGGCTCTTAGGACCCGTTCTGTTTGGCCCATATTATCACAGGTGAGGATAAGAAGATCCGGATCAAAGGTCAATTTGTCCAATGGAGCAAACCCTGTGCTGTGTACAGTTCCAACCGCAAGAGGATGAATATGTTTATAGACCCGTCTGTTTGCGCGCTCATCCGGATAGATCTCAAAGGGAGGACCGATACGGCCCCCTGCAGCGATAGGGTCTAATTCGCCATGTCCCGTGAGAAAGATGCCCGGCTCGCAGAATTGATTGTCCGCTTCAGCATAGAAGGCCTTTCCATCCTGGGCTTCCCGAAGCATCTGACACCATGCGATTTTTTTATCAAGTTTGCTAAGCCCCAATCCCTCAAGGTCCGACCCATCATTGAAGTACTTGAAACCGACCGGTGCATATTTGAAGTCACATTTTTCTAAGATGGTAAATTCGCGTTCTTTTAATTTGTTTCTGTCCTCATAGTCTACCATGGACCCTCCCCTTTCATGGTTGATATGAATCTTCATTTCCGAACCAGATTATGGGTTGTTTTTTGCCGACTGTCAATCTCAAAGGAGCCCCTGATCACCAACAAGGCATCATCTGCTGCGTTGCCCGCGATCGCTCCTCCTTGCGGCATATTGCCCATATGCCTCAGTCATCACTCCTTGGCGCCGTGCATCTAATGCCTTGTTGGTGATGAGGAACATGCCATGAACTGGCAATTTCATTACTGATCACTAAATGGGTGGTGGATTTATGGGCTTCATATGGGGTGGATTGCGAAGAAATCTGATGAATGAGGTGTCGGACATTGACATTAAGTACCCATTGAAGATAAAAAGGTGAGTCGATATACCATCCCAACATATCCAATTGAATTTTAACCTAAGAGGAGAGCAAAGGTTTTTATGGACAAGAATAATGATCTGAACATTTTTTTTAACCCAAAATCTATAGCGGTTATCGGTGCTACAGACCGACCGGGTTCCTGGGGATCCATAATCATGGAAAGTCTGTGTTCCAGTCGTTATTCAGGAAAGATCTATGCCGTAAACCGGCAAGCAAAGGTGATTTATGGGATCCAAACCATCAGGGATGTGCGTGAGATTTCGGGCCCAGTGGACTTGGTGGTTTTTACGATTCCCGAACAAGCTGTGGAAGAGATGGTTAGGGCCTGCGGCCAAAAGCAGGTCAAGGGAATCGTTATTATCACGGCAGGATATAGTGAAACCTCTGAAACCGGTAGGGAGAGGGAGAAAGATCTTGTAAATCTTGCACGATCCTTTGGGATCCGCTTGCTCGGCCCGAACGTC
>JAQYVK010000374.1 GCA_030145585.1 Desulfatiglandales bacterium
CTCCGTGACTCCGTGGTGAAAAATATTTTTGAAACTGCGCCAGATCATGCCTACTGACTTATAGCCTCATTGGTAAGTTGGAACGATTGTTACACGCTTAGTGATTTCAAACTATTCGAAATTGTCGTATCTCAAATCTTGGTGACACTGTACTTATTATTTCCATAAGAATATGGTGGTGCCAGCATTTTCCCGCAGCTGATCTGAAGGTCTCCCTCCACCCAATCCGGAAATTCAGCTTTCATTTCTTCGATCATCTTTTCGCGATTTTCAGGCGGCATATCCTTTATCCCATATCTGCCTGCATATTCGAGACGCAGGTCCTGATAAAGTGTGAGCCATTTTTCCATGTCGTCGAATATCTCCGGTCCGCACACCGGCCCGTGGCCGGGAACGACGGTCTTTACGTCAAAAGTCCTGAGCCAGTCCAGCACTCTCAGCCAATGGCCGTCCCGCTCCTCTTCATTCCATGGATGATACCCCTTATAGATTACATCGTTCGCAAGGAGTACTTTCAATTCAGGGATATAGATAACGGTATGTTCCGTGTCCTCTGCAGGACCCGTGGTGTAGAGCTTTAAAGTAAAATCGCCCGCATCAATTACCTTTTCCTTTTCAAATGTCTCGGTCGGCTTAATAATCAATTCAGGGATGTGGCTCCATGTACCAAACATTTCGGTCCAATTGACGTATGCCTTTCCCATAATCTGAATATTATTTGCTGTTTCCTTTGCGGTCAGAATCGCAGCGTCAGGGGCCACACCCGAGAAAAAATCGATCGATGACCAATGGTCGGAATGACCGTGCGAAAGGATAAAGAGTGATATCTCTCCGGATGTATACTTCTTGATCTGCTCCCAAAGAGCTTTCCCGTCTTCATTGAGAAATGGGACATCATAGACAACCACTCCCATCTTTTCGGTTTCAAAAAAGATATGATTCGACCACCAGTTTTCAAAAGGTGTGGTGTACATGTACAAGACATCGTCAATTA
The DNA here is from genome assembly GCA_030145585.1 of Desulfatiglandales bacterium. GTDB lineage: Bacteria > Desulfobacterota > DSM-4660 > Desulfatiglandales > HGW-15 > JAQYVK01. The sequence continues at coordinate 995 of JAQYVK010000374.1, forward strand.
TTTCAATTTCCGACATGTACGATCTCCTTATAAGTGGGCCAAATTTCACCCTTATTGAGTGTAAACAAAATCAAGAAAAGATATAGTTAACAACCACCCCTAAAAGAGTCTTTTTATCTCTCACAGAGCACGCAGAGGACCCAGAGTCTATTTGATCTGATTCGGGATACCTGTCCCGCTTTTAAGCGGGATCAGCAAATCGGATCAAAAAAATAATTCTCTCTGAGCTCTCTGTGTTCTCAAGCGACCAACGGGAGCGGGCGAGAGAAAAAACGAGCCCTCTTTCCCGCATAGCATTGCTTATCTATCATCTAAGCTGATGGTATATGGTAATAATTAATAAATTTGGTGCATCCTCAACTTTCGCTCAATCAGGGTTTTCTTCACATCAGGCTCGGCAACCATAGCGTAAGAGGTGGAAATAAAATAACCAGTATCAAAAGCAGTACCATTATGACAAGGAAAGGCGGTGCCGATCGCCATACTTGACTGGTGCTTATATCCGGCGGAGAAAGTGCCTTTGTCAGGATCAATGCCCATCCGAAGGGTGGTGTCAGATAGGCCACCACCATATTAAGGAGGAAAACCATGGCAAACCATATGGGGTGGAATCCCAGTTTCATTGCAATGGGGAAAAATATGGGAGCACAAATCACAATAATGGCCCAGTCGTCCATGAACATCCCGAGCACAAGAAGCATTACCTGCATGCCTATGAGGATGAGCCATGGGCTTACCGGCATCGCCAGCACGACATCCATTATCAATGACCGGGCTCCGACACTGGTAAAAAATACGCGGAAAAAATTGGCCGCGATCATTAACCAGATCACCATCCCCGTCACCTTGATCGTTTCCAAGCATGATTCCCTGATCATATTCCAGTTAAGAGTGCGATTGATTATACAGCACAGCAAGGCACCGGTAGCTCCTACACCGGCAGCTTCCGTAGGCGTGGCAATACCACCGAAAATGATAACAAGCATTCCAATGACCAGAAAGGCAGGAAGAATGACACCCCCCAACGATACCCATCTAATCTTCCAGGTCACTTCCTCTTCTAAAGGAGGGGCCAGACTTGGATTTAAATAACACCTTATCAATATATATATAGCAAATGAAGTGGCGGCTATAAAGCCGGGGATTATTCCTGCCATGAACAATTTGCCAATAGGTAACCTTGTAATATAACCAAGGACGATCATCATCACACTGGGAGGTATAATGGGGCCCAGTATTCCTCCGGCCATAACACTTCCCAGGGCTAATGATTTATCATACTTACGGTTGAGCATGGCGGGTATTGCAATAAGACTCATGGTAATGATGCCCGGGCCGAATCCGCCGCACATGGCAAGGGATGTGGACACGCCTACCGATACCACCGCAAGGCTGCCCCTTACACCTGACAGCCAATAGCTCAATGTCTGGAATAAACGATCGGCTATGCCTGAATGGATAAGCAGATTAGCCATCAGAACGAACATCGGGATCGCCAAAAGGCCCATATTGGTGACCTGCCCAAATGCAGTACTCGCCAAAATATAAAGTGATTTGGTACCCAGAAGCCATATGGCCATTGCAACACTGACACCCCCAATGGCAAAGACCGCAGGGACGCCCAAGAAGAGGAGCAGGATCATACCACCGAATAATAAAACCGTAATTAACTCGATACCCATAGATATTCCCTAATCATGATAGGTGCTATTGACATGTTATTCGGTATAAAAGGCTAAAAAAATATTTGGGGGATCATTTCTGGTTAAAGAATTACTGTATGGACGCAGCCATCTCACGTCTTCAAACGGGTCATTTGAAATCTACTTTTTATTTCGACGCAGGAAGATAGCGATCCCCTGTAGCAGGAAAAGGAAAGTTGCTATCGGAAGGAGCGTCTTTAAAGGGTAAACGGGGAAGTGGATAATCCCCCTTATGACTTCTCTGCTTTTGATCGACATTTCCGCCATCTCAACCCCCTGCCAAACCAGCACACCTATGAATAGAAGAAAACAGACCGCAGTAAGGATATGGCTTAACAACTTCAGTCTTGATCCAAAACGTTCATAGAGGATCTCAACCCTGATATGTCGACCATGAAGCAAGGCGTATGCACCGCCAAAAAGGGCAAGTACCCCAAAGAGATGTGTAGCTACCGACCATGCCCAACGGGTGGGATGATTGAAGAAATATCTTGCGACCACTTCAATGGCGATGATTATCATGATAGGCAGGGCTATCAAACTGATAGCCCTGCCTATTTTTTCTGTTACCGTATCGATGATTCTGGCAAATAATTTCACAGGCTTTTCCTTTTCCGAGATCGCTTACTTGATGCCCCTGAGCTCCTTTATCGATTTAATTAAAGCAGCGGAGGCAGGATCTTCTTTTGATGCTTTATCCCAGAGTTTATAAGCCTCTTCATAGGATGCCTTTACATACTCATCGTCTAGGGGGCTCTCAATAACTTCTCCTGATTTTACCATACTCATGACCTGGGCTACGAGTTTTTCGTATTCTTCATTGCACTTGTGGAAGTAATCCTCGGCAGCACCTTCGATGGCTTTCTTCAAGTCACCCGGCAACCCTTTCCACACGTCCATATTTATCAAGATATCCTGGATGATGTGGGTCACCTGCCCTTCGTTAGGAACCCAGTATGGGGCTGCCTTGTGCCACTTGAAACCTGTTATCGCACTAAGGTCCCAAGTAAGGGCATTTATCGTCCCAAGCCTTAGTGCCATTTCCATCTCACTTGCAGGCAGCATCTCGACCGGGACCCATCCAAGCGCCGCATGCCACTGTCCCATCCATCCACCGAGGTCGGCCAGTTTCAGGCCCTTTATATCTTTTAGTGTACGAACCTTTTTTGTGGAAAGGTGACAGACCGAGCCGGCAGTGTGCATATCGATCCAGTGGAGGTTATGTTTTGCGTATTCTTTCCTAATGATGTCTACCGCACCAGATTCAAAAATCCATTTCCGCTGCATGGTGGCACCCTCTGTAACCGTCTTGTCAGGAAAGTCCCATATCCGGGACAAACTACCAAACAACACATCGCCGGATGGAACCACCATTGACCAGACAGCACCGCCGCCATGTGCCATTTCGATAGCCCCTTTCGAAGTGGCAGGCAACACCTCAGGAAGCGGCAAAATCTCAGGCTCTGCAAAAACTTCAACCTTTATCCGCCCCTTGCTTCTCTCGGACACTCTTTGAGCAAAATAGGCCAGCGTTTCCATGGAAAGATCACCACGACCCCAAACAGATTGAATCTTCCAGTTATACTCAGCGGCAGATGCGGTCGTCATTACTGTGGGAATAAAAGGAATTGTTAATAAAATGACCAGGACAAGAGAACATAAGAAACCTGTCGTTTTAATTTTCATGACTTCCCTCCTTTTCTAAGGTGATTTAGGTTAGCAAAAGGCCAGACACAGCTCTTTTTAAGGTGTCCTGGCAAGAAACTAAAATATATTGCTGGCAAAATGTTGTTAGTCATGTACTTATGGCTGTCATAGACCATTTCAACATCATCAATCTCATCGATCTTTGCTTCATGACCATTAGAATATAGAATATCATTTATTCATTTTCCAGGTTCTCCTACACTTATCAAAAGGTTCTTGTCCTGATCTTTTATGCCTGGCCCCAGAAACTGTCGGCCTTTCTCTCTTTACCATATCCCATGATGTCATCCCCCCAGAGAAATAACCGGTTCAACCCGGGAGTCGTTCTTATCCCCCATCTGACAAAATCATGGAGTCGTCCATCCGGCTTATTAAAAGGACAAGTTCTGATACAGTTGCCACAGTCATTCCCATTGGTTGCCCAGAAGGATAGGCATTTTTCCGCATCGATATGCCACGTCAACACCCCTTCCCTGTTTGAGATATTATTTATTTTATCTGACGGCTCTCCATATACTATGGCTTGGCTGGGACAATGCTTCGCACACTTCTCACAGATCCTACAGAAATCCCAGACCCCGAATTCTATGGGTCGGTCCAGAATCAATGGTAAATCTGTTAATACCTTGGCAAGTCGAACCCTTGGCCCGAATTCAGGGGTTATAAGAATGCCGTTCCTGGCAATTTCACCAAGTCCGGCATCGATAGCTAAAGGAACGCTGCATGCCGTATCATTACCGCAGGCGATGGCCTGATATCCCAACCCTCGGATATATTCGGCGAGGAGCCCGGAGGTGAATGCCATCTTTGAATAACCCAGTCCGACAGCACCCGAGGCGATACACGAAGGAGAGTGCATTATCGAACCATAATCCATCTCAACGGCCATCACTATTGCGTTAGTCAATTCTTCAGGTAGGTTGTTTTCGGCAACCTTACCGCCTTTCGGATCAAGAAAATATGCTGATGAGTATAACCACCTTCGGTCCAGTTTACAGATTCCCACAAGAGAAGCCCCGTAGAAGGATGCTGTCTTTTTTATCAGGCTGGTGACTTCTTTTTCATTATCCACGGATATTTTCAATCCCGGCGGAACATTGGGGTAGACATATTTTCCCGTTCGGTCCCAGGAATATAACCCTTTCCTGCCGCCGGCACATCCCGCCGCATAGTAGTTTTCCAGATGCCAGGCTCCGTTGACTAATGATTGCTCAAACAGCCTGTGTCCCGGTTGGTTTTTTGGAGGAGTTTCTTCCATATAAAACTTCTCCCCGATATCAGCGACCTTGGGATCCCATACCGAACGACAGAACATCTCGTTCTTCTGATCGAAGGGTTCAATCTTTCCTGTCACATACCTTTCAGCTCCCTTTTCTGCGTATTTCACACCCATAATCCTGATCTCTCCTTTCGTTTGAGCCGGATTAACTCCTTAAAGTTGAACGGTCCACTCTGCCGTCATACCCCTTTGAATCCCAGAAAAATTCTTCTCTTGAGACTCAAATGCTTAGAAAGCCGGTTCGCATATTGACAGGAAGTCTCTTACGCAAACGTCCAATTCACACTGTATTTGCTCATGTCAGCCATTTCCAGAACTTCGGATATAATCTTTATGGATTTGTCTATGTATGACTTAGGGGTTACCAGAGGCGGAATCACGCGCAGGACGTTATCATTCCTCCCACATGGGAGAACAAAGACACCCCTGTCCCTTAAACTCCATACGATCCTGACCATCTCTCCAGTCTGCAAGGGTTCCTTAGTTTTCCTATCCTTTACCATTTCCAAGGCAATACCGAACCCCATCCCCCTGACGTCTCCAATCACCTCCCTTTCCTTTGCCATTTCTTTAAACTTTTTCTTGGCGTAGACACCC
>JAQYVK010000375.1 GCA_030145585.1 Desulfatiglandales bacterium
GATCTCAGCCGCCCTTGGTTTGATTTTCTCCTGAGCAATATTTTTCACCGTGTTGAGGATCATTCGGTCTTCTTCTTTTGGCTCTATCATCCCATCTCCCCTCCTCATTTCCCTGGTATCAGGTATATATAAAAATATCTCGGAGAATGTCAAATAAAACTATAGTTTTCAGGTCAAGATTTGACATCTAATATACGCTGGGATACAAAAAACGATGATCAAATCGGAAAACATTCTGTCTCATTTCCATCCCCTCATCGAGGGGTGGTTCACGAAGCAGGTGGGGCGTCCAACACAGGTGCAGGAGAAAGGCTGGTCACGTATAAAGCGGGGTGAGCACGTCCTCATCACCGCACCAACAGGAAGCGGCAAAACCCTCACGGCGTTCCTCTGGGCCATTAACCAGTTGGTTACGGGGGCGTGGTCTGCCGGCCATACAAGCGTTCTATATGTCTCACCTCTTAAGGCCCTTAACAATGACATCCATCGAAACCTTATTGGACCTCTTCGTGAACTTGAGCAAATGTTCGAGGAGGCGGGTGTTGTTTTTCCGAACATTCGCGTCCGCACACGCAGTGGTGATACGTCCCAGTCGGGGCGGAGGGAAATACAGCGCCACCCCCCTGAAATCCTCATTACGACCCCTGAAAGTCTGAACCTGCTTCTGAGTTCGGCAGGCGGCAGATCCATATTGAGAGGTATTTCGACGGTTATCCTGGATGAGATCCATGGCGTGGTCGGCAATAAACGGGGGTCCCATTTGATCACAGCGGTGGATCGCCTTGTTCTGTTGGCCGGTGAGTTTCAACGCATCGCCCTGTCCGCTACCATAAAACCGCTGGTTGTGGTTGCTGAATTTGTCGGTGGTTTCAGGCTCGAAGGGAGCGTGAACCATCCCCTTTTCAAGCCTCGACCTGTTGCCATTGTAAGTTCCACAGATAAAAAGGCATACCAGGTGCACATTCGGTTTCCGGCCGAAGCCGTCTCTCAGGACACCGAAGAATCCCTCTGGAAGCCTATCGTGACTGAATTGAAAGGGTTGATCGGACGAAATCGGTCTACCTTGGTGTTTACCAACAGCAGGCGATTCTGTGAGAAGCTAACACTCAAGATAAACCATGGGGAAAATAGTCCCATTGCCTATGCCCATCACGGGTCTCTTTCGCGGGAGATACGGCAGGAGGTTGAGAGGAAACTTAAAGGGGGAGAATTAAAGGCGATCGTTGCCACCAACTCTCTCGAGATGGGGATCGACATAGGTGCCCTGGATGAAGTGGTCTTATTCCAGTCGCCCATTTCCATTTCTTCCGCCGTACAGCGGGTCGGCCGGGCAGGACATCAAGTCGGTCAGACCAGTCGGGGTACCATTTTCCCAACCCACCCTCAGGATCTATTGGAAGCCGCAGTACTCACCTCTGGTATTCTTTCCCAGGATATCGAAGCCATCGGGCCCGTCCAATGCCCCCTGGATGTCCTGGCACAAGTGATCATATCCATGGTCGGGGTGGAGATGTGGGACCTGGACGCACTTTATATCCAGCTAAAAGCGAGCTACCCCTATCACAGTTTGAGCCGTGTCCAGTTCGATCTGGTCCTGAACATGCTTGCGGGGCGTTATTCTGACAGCCGGATTCGAGAGCTGAAACCCCGTGTATCTATTGATCGGATCGACAACAGGGTGACTGCGAGAAAAGGGGCCCTGCTGGCTCTTTACATATCGGGAGGCATGATACCGGACCGGGGGTATTTTCATCTCAGACACCACGAGACCAACGCACGAATCGGTGAATTGGATGAAGAGTTCGTGTGGGAGGCATCTGTCGGACAGAACTTCACTCTCGGAACACAGAATTGGAAGATAGAGCGCATTACTCACAACGATGTATTTGTCAGACCAAGCCACCCCAAATCCATGGCAACACCTTTTTGGAAGGGGGAAGAACGAAACAGGGATTTTCATTTCTCCGGGAAAATAGCCAGATTCCTTGAAGCCGCCAATGGAATGCTGGAGGACCCAGGTTTTGCATCGTCTCTTGTGAATGACCACTATATGGATCCCGGGTCCGCAGAAAAACTCATCACATTTTTGAAAAAGCAAAGGGAGACGACCGGGTGCCCTCTCCCTCACAGACATCATTTGCTGATCGAGTTTGTCAGTGCGGGACCTGGTTCGGCTCCGGGCAATCAGGTCTTGATGCACACCCAATGGGGCGGCCGGGTCAACCGTCCGTTTGCGATGGCCTTAGATGCCGCCTGGGAGGCCCGCTATGGACACCGGCTTGAAGTATATGCCGGGAATGATTGTGTCGCTTTGTTGTTGCCCCATGACATAGGGGGAGCGGAATTACTGTCTCTGGTAACGGACCACAACGTTGAGCCATTGCTCAGAAAAAGACTTGAAGGATCCGGTTTTTTCGGGGCGAGATTCAGAGAGTGTGCAGGACGCGCTTTAATCCTGACGCGAAAAAGAATTAATGAGCGTCTCCCTCTCTGGATGAGTCGGCTGAGATCTCAAAAATTGCTGGATGCAGTTCTCCAATATGAGGACTTCCCCATTTTGCTTGAAGCGTGGCGTACATGCCTTCAGGATGAATTTGATTTGGAAGGTCTTAAAGGGATATTGAGTGAACTTGAATCTGGAGTCATTGAATGGTCTGAAGCAAAAATGAATCACCCGAGTCCGATGGCTCAGGCCGTCACCTGGCGTCAAGTCAGTCAGTACATGTACAGAGGGGATGAGCCAGTGTCCGGAAAGAGATCGAGACTTCGGAGCGATCTGGTCCGTGATGTGGCCCACACTCCCGGCCTGCGTCCAACCATTTCTCCGGAGATTGTCCTCCAGTTTGAGTTAAAACGAAAACGCCTGAGCCCGGGATATTCACCCTCCACATCCCAAGATCTCTTGGATTGGGTCAAAGAGCGGCTCATCATACCCATGTCGGAATGGGAGAGTCTTTTAGATGCGGTGAGAAGGGACCATGAGGGGGATCCGGCCGAGCTGTTACAACCGATTGCAGACAAACTCGTGCGAATGTCGCCTGAGAAGGCATCTGAGCCCTTGATCGCAGCCCTGGAAATGATGCATAGAATTGGCGACGCACTCTACGGTCAAGGTCATGACGTGCCGGTTGAATCCATGGGTCCATCAGGGGACCTGTCAGTTGGAAGGGGTCAGGACCTGTCGGCGTCGAAAGGGGATCCGGATGAGATATTGCTCTCTTTGATCGGTGAATGGTTGCAGTTCTACGGTCCGGTATCAATACCCTTCATTGTGACGACTCTCGGGATTGAAGATCAACGTCTCGTCCCTGTCCTCGAGACCCTTCTTGACTCTGAGGAACTTGTCACAGGCCAACTGGTGAAAAAAGGAAAAGATGACGACATCTGTGACAGTGAGAACTTTGAATTTTTGCTGAGGCTCACGCGGGCGGATGCCATCCCGGTGTTTGAGCCGATTGCCCTGGAGTGGCTCCCCTTATTCCTCGCCACCTATCAAGGCGCAGCTGATCCTGAGGACAACATGGAGGGGCTTTTCCAACGACTGGAGCAACTTCTCTGCTACAGTCTGCAGGCGGGGGTATGGGAATCAGAGATCTTTCCTGCTCGAATGCGCCCTTATGATCCATCCTGGCTGGATGCCATGATGCAGGAGAGCGGGCTGCGATGGATTGGAAGCAAGAGTAGCCGGGTGGCATTTTGCTTTGAAACGGACCTGGATCTGTTACAAAGGGAACCCAATGGTAATAAGGTGCAGGGTTCAAAGGAGACGGTGGTTGATTCATCAGGGGATGGGGCAGAGGAACCAGCGGAGGGGGGGATTCCATTGGAAGATTTTTTCCCGGATACAGCCGGCCGTTACGATTTTTCAACCCTTCTTCGGATTTCAAAATATAGGCCTTCCCAATTGTCTGAGAGCCTCTGGGATGCTGCTTGGGAGGGATCGGTGTCAACCGACACCTTCATGTCTGTGCGTCGAGGTATCGAGAACCGCTTTCAGGTGTCGGATCTGGCGACGACCACATCAAATAAACGTAGAAGACACCGTGCGCCAAGTGGTCAATCAGGTTTCTCAAGGTGGAAAGGATCTCTGCCCTTTGCAGGGAACTGGTTTCGTCTTTCATACCCGGAATTTTCAGATGATCTTATGGAGAGGGAGGAGCGTAAAAAAGACCGTGTTAGACTCTTACTCGACAGATATGGTATTCTGTTTCGGGAGCTGCTGCTAAAAGAGACGCCATCGTTTCAGTGGTCGGGCCTCTTTAGGTCTTTGCGGCTCATGGAGCTTTCCGGCGAAGTTCTGGCAGGGTATTTTTTCCATGGAATTCCGGGACCTCAGTTTATTTCACATCGGGCCTTCAGGATGCTACAAAGGAAGATGCCGGAAAGTACCGTTTTTTGGATCAATGCCGTTGATCCCGCCTCTTTGTGCGGCGTGCCACTAGAGGCCATCAAGGGGTCTTTACCAAAACGTATTGCAAGCAGCCACATGGTCTATCAGGGCAAGAGATTGGCCATGGTGTCTGAAGGACATGGTAAAACTCTAACATTCCATGTGCCTCCGGATGATCCCCACTTGCAAGAAGTTCTGACGCCTTTAAGGCATCTGCTCACCCGAAGATTCAGGCCATTACGTCGTATCACGATTGAAAGGATTAATGGGGAGGGGGCCGTCCGAAGCCCTTATTTGGATGCGCTGCGCATCTCATTTGAGGTCCTGGTGGATTACAAGAAAGTCACCCTTTATAGCAGCCCAAAGAACAGATAAAAATTATTAACCACTAATCCACACTAATTTACACTAAGACAGATGAAAGTCTGAAGACAATATCAGGTAGAAATTTTATTTTGACAGGATTAACAAGCCCGCCCTGGTGCGACTTGATTATAAGTTGTATGTAGATTCTGTAGCATCTCGGGGCAAACATCTTGAAATGAGGACGATGTTTATATCGGTCTGGGCCAGGGATTAACTGGATTCTTTACTATCTGTGGTAGAAGGATTGTTAACATTCTCGCG
>JAQYVK010000376.1 GCA_030145585.1 Desulfatiglandales bacterium
GTCTGACCTTGGCTCATGCTAACTGTCTGAAGAGTGGAAACCAAACTGGCCATTTTTGGTTAGACATATCAATTCAAAGAACTGCATCTTTCTGACCTGATTTTGTGGGAAAAAATAGTTAAAATGTAGCTACAATGTAGATATTTTTATTGCTATTTAAAATCCAATGGATTATATGGTTCAAGAGTTACGGGTCACGAGTTACAAGTTACGAGTCAAAAGGTACAGATGCAGGGGCTTCGGAACTCAATTCTTGGATAACCAATTAAAATTATTGATCTTTTAAGTTTGGAACTGTGAGAGCCCAATTCTGGAGTCTAAAGTTACGATATAGAAGATAGCCGCCCTTTCATCCTCCATAGCAGGATACTGCGGAGGACGGACGTCTGCCCGTCCGTGGGGGTCTAAATTTGGCTAGTCAGGCGGTTCATGTTCACCGTTTACGACAAATACTAAGGAGGACGATCTATGGATTTTGAATTAAGTGAAGAATTACAAATGTTACAGGAGATGGCCCGTGACTTTGCGGCGGAAAAAATAGCCCCATTCGCAGATGAGTGGGATGAAAAGCATTATTTCCCTTACGAAGAAGTGATGAAGCCGATGGGTGAGTTAGGCTTTTTTGGCACGGTCATTCCTGAAGAGTATGGTGGAAACGAGATGGGCTGGCTGGCAGCCATGATACTCACCGAGGAAATTGCACGAGCATCCAGCTCTCTCAGGGTCCAAATCAACATGCAGACCCTGGGCTGTGCATACACCATTTTCACGTATGGCAGCGATGAGCTCAAGAAAAAATATATCCCAAAGCTTGTGAGTGCCGAGTATATGGGAGGTTTCGCCATCACCGAGCCCAATGCTGGCTCCGATGTCATGGCCATGAAATCGACGGCAGAGGATAAGGGGGACCACTGGCTCCTCAACGGCACCAAGACCTGGATATCCAATGCCGCCACCGGCGATGCTTTAATCTATTATGCTTATACGGACAAAGATGCAAAGGGAAGAGGCCTTTCCGCATTTGTGATCGAACCAAAGAATTTTAACGGGATTACCACCACCGATCTGGATAAGATGGGATCTCGATCTTCACCCACCGGGGAAGTGATCCTGGAGGATACCAAAATCCCGAAAGAGAATATTCTCGGAAACCCCGGAGACGGGGCAAAAATCGTGTTCGGTTCGCTGAATCAGACCCGGCTTTCCGCGGCCGCGGGTGGTATCGGCGTGGCACAGGCATGTCTCGATGCGGTAACCAGTTACTGCAAGGAACGTGAGCAGTTCGGGAAATCGATTGGTGAATACCAAATGAACCAGGATATGGTTGCCCAGATCGCAACAGAGATCGAAGCGGCTCGGTTCATCGTCTACAGGGCTGCCTGGCAAAAAGACCAGGGGCAACTTGGCAATACCCTTGAAGTCGCCCAAGCCAAGTATCTGGCAGGGGAAATTGCAGTAAAAAGTTCTCAGGTAGCCATGAAGATTCTGGGGGCCTATGGGTATTCCACCGAATATCCTGTTGCCCGGTATTACAGGGATGCGCCCACATACCAGCTCGTGGAAGGATCCAGCAATATTTGCAAATGGATCATTGCACTTGATCAGTTGGATATACGCAAAGCAAATCGTTAAGTTTATTATTCACCACCCGCTTCGCTTGAGACACGGAGTCCACAGAGTTTTTTGTTTTTTGCCCATCGGGAGATGCCGATGGGCAAAAAGAAACCTCCCTGTCGGGATTAATACTTTTTCATACCGAAGGTTGGACTGATTCTTTTCAAATGCCGGTATAGGCGGCAAATGAAAAAAGAAAATTGTCTCTGTGTCCTCAGTACCTTGTGGTGAAATATCAACATTAGGAGGAAAAGATGAGATCATATTTTGAAGAAATGACCCCTTTAGGAAAGGCGCTTACCGATAAGCAAATAGGGGATGCAAAGGAAAACATTGAACAAATCAAGGCCGTTGAGAAAGATGTGGCCGAAGCCGTTGAGGCTGTAAAAAATGCGGGTATTCCTGTGGAGATTATTAAGAAGCGCGGCCAGATGACAGTCTGGGAGAGGCTTGAACATCTGATCGATCCCGGCACCTGGTGTCCTCTTCACACCCTCTACAACCCTCAGTCTAACGAGGAGGGGACCACCGGTGTGATTGACGGCCTTGCCAAGATCGGCGGCAAGTGGGCGGTCGTCATCGGTTTTGACAATAAAGTGATGGCTGGGGCCTGGATCTCCGGGCAAGCAGATAACCAGCTCAGGGTCACCGATATGGCAAAAAGACTCCACGTGCCCCTGGTCTGGGTCGTGAACTGCAGTGGCGTAAAATTGACCGAACAGCAGGAAGTCTATGCGAACAGACGCGGAAACGGGACCACGTTCTTCAGGCATGCAGAGCTCGAGAAACTTGGTGTCCCCATACTGGCAGGCATATATGGAACGAACCCCGCCGGTGGTGGGTATCAGGGCATCAGCCCAACCATTCTCCTGGCCCACAAGGATGCGAATATTGCGGTGGGTGGTGGCGGGATCGTCAGCGGCATGAGCCCCAAGGGGTCTTTCGACGAAGAGGGTGCGGAGGCGCTCATCGAGGCAACCCGCCATTTCAAACAGGTCCCCCCCGGCAGTGTTCCCATCCATTTCAATGAGACCGGCTTTTTTAAAGAGGTCTATGACACCGAAGAGGGCGTTTTGGACGCTATCAAGAAGTATATGGAAATGGTCCCCGCCTATGACCCCCAATTCTTCCGAGTGACCGAACCTAAAGAGCCCAAGTTTCAGGGAGAAGAGATCGACAGTATCGTGGCCTTCAACCAGAAGCGAAGTTATAACTTTGACGAGATGCTGGCCCGGATCTTCGACAACAGTGAACACATGGAGTTTAGGCCGGACTACGGCCCGGAGGTTTACACGGGTCTGGCCAAGATGGATGGCCTTCTCACCGCTTTCATCGGAAACCGGCAAGGGTTTTTAGGTGCGAAATATCCCGAATACGCCGACTACCCAGGCATTGGCGGAAAACTGTATCGCCAGGGTTTGATCAAACTGAATGAATTCGTCTCCCTTTGTGGCCGCGATAGGGTTCCTATTGTCTGGTTTCAGGATACATCCGGCATCGATGTGGGAGATATCGCCGAGAAGGCAGAACTATTAGGGCTTGGACAATCCCTGATTTATTCCATCGAACAGACCGATGTTCCCCATATGTGTATTATTCTCCGAAAGGGAACGGCGGCAGCCCATTACATCATGGGTGGTCCCACCGCCAACAATCATAATGCTTTCACACTGGGAACCCCGACCACGGAAATCTATGTGATGCACGGTGAGACGGCTGCGGCCGCCTCATTTGCCAGAAGACTGGTCAAGGAGAAGGATGCAGATAGATCTCTGGAGCCGGTCATTCAGAAGATGAATGAACTGGCTCAACAGTATTATGATCAATCAAGGCCCATCTACTGTGCTCGAAGGGGTTATGTGGATGAAATCGTTTCTTTTAAGGACATGAGAAAATATATAGCCGCCTTTGCGGGCTGCAGTTATCAGAATCCAACATCCATCTGCCCTCAGAATCACTTGATGCTGCCTAGGATCATCAAAGGTTAAAAGAAAGTGACGAGTTACAAGTGACGAGGGACGAGTTTTGATTGACCTAGCCGCCGGCCCACCGTTGGCTAGGCGATGGCTGGCAAGTGACGTATACATTAATAGGAGTATTAAGTCCGTTATTAATCATTGAGGGTTTCTTCCAAGGGGCTGCGTACTGCGTTAGCCCCTTTATTCATAACATGAGTGTAAATCATTGTTGTGTTTACATCTTTATGTCCTAACAATTCTTGAACCGTTCGAATATCGTATCCATCTTCCAACAAATGTGTAGCAAATGAGTGTCGAAAAGTGTGGCAACCGCCATGCTTCTCGACACTCGCTTGACCATTTTTGCCTCCTTATGGTATATTAAGCAAAACTAATCAAAATGTCGTTGAGAAATAAATAGCTGAGAAAGCTTATGATTATTCTAAAGATTTTTGGTTTAATTCCCTTAATATTGAGGAGTTATGAGATACTCATAATTCGCCGCATCTACTTATAGGCAAACTTACAGTCACATAAAAATAATGTCAAGATTTTTATATAGCTAAATCGCGCTCTAACACCTGTATCTACAGGATTATGTAGCATTATCGCGCTCTTTTTCCCATTATGGTGCGATAATGTAACTTTATAAAGGCGCTTTTCGGCGCTCTATTTCAAAGTTATGCGTCTTAAAAGGAAGAACAGTATGAAGTTATTACATTATGGGCTGCAACGGAACGGCACCAACTTTCTTGAAACTCTTCTTATGAAGAATTATCGAGCTCGTTTTCTTAACAGCAACAAAGATAGAAGCTCGCCGCTTCAAAAACACTGTCGGCTATACAAGAATAAGCAAATAATTCCAGAGCCTCAGTATCACAATGAGATTTTGGTCGAGACATTTGAGCAATTCGAATCACTCTTTAAAGTTGTCCCAGATTATTACCTCATAATCTCAAAGGATCCCTACAGTTGGTTTTTGAGCTACAGAAACTGGGCTAAAAAATGCGATTGGCCCAACGTCGGCAATCATTACATCGAAGAATACAACTTATTCTACGGAACATTCGTAGAGTTTTCTAAACAGTCTGACAAGTTCATCTTTGTCAGATATGTAGATCTTCTCAGAGATGCAGATGCAGTGTTAAACCATCTAGAAACAAAAATGAAACTAAAAAAGAAAATGCTTGCTCGATTAGCATTGAAAAACCCCAATAAAGTATCTCAATCTAACCCTTTTACAGACGAGAAGCGTGCCTATTATTTGGGCGAGAAATACATGAAAGAATATAGCTCAGAAGATATGCGAGCGCTGAATAGTTTACTCGATCCCCAGGTCATTTCCTTTCTTGGATATGAATCAAGGAGTACGGTCAATTAGGCGGCGCATATCGGGATAGGAAGGAGCCTCACAGCTCCCCCTCCCACACCACCGTACGTACGGGTCCGTATACGGCGGTTCGGCTGATCAGGCAGGATCAGATCCAGGGGAACACAAGTCCCAGTGATGTAAAGTAGGCATCCGGTAAGGCGATATGAACCCATTTGACTTTGCTCATTCTCCAGGGTCCCTTTCGGGCACACCCGGTTGTAACCGCGTAAGTGCGGGATACTCCTCGTTTCAGGAGTTCTCCCACACGGGTTCGGCGATTCTTCCAGTGTTTCCAGATAACCGCCCGAAGGCGTCTCCTGATCCAATGGGCTAAGGGGCGTAACCGGTTGAAGGACTCCGTTATACCGAAATAATTCCACCACCCGCTCATAAATTCCCTTAACTCGCTAATCACCTGGGAGAGACTGCGCCCACGGCGCCGGGCCGTGATCTGCCTGACCCGCTCTCTAAACCGTTTGATCGACTTCCAATGGATGCGGATCTTCGGGTTGGCGCGTGAGTTTGTCACACAGAACCCAAGATACTTGCTCTTCCAGGGAAGATCTATGGCGCTTTTCTCCTTGTTTACCTTCAACCGCAGCTTCTTTTCAATAAAGCGGCTGATACTTTCCATCACTCGATTCGCCGCCCGCTTGCTTTTGACAAAGATGACACAGTCATCAGCATAACGGACAAAGCGAAGGCCACGCTTTTCAAGCTCTTTGTCAAACTCATCAAGAACGATATTACTGAGCAACGGCGAAAGGGGTCCACCTTGAGGCGTCCCCTCTTTCGTGGGCTCTTCCAGACCTCCTACCATGACGCCGGATGTCAGAAAACTACGGATGAGTTTCAATACCCGCTTATCCTTGATCCGGGTAGCAAGACGAGCCAGAAGCCGATCGTGATTGACCCGGTCGAAAAATTTGGACAGATCGATGTCAATCACATACCCAAATCCAGCCCGCACATACTCACGATATTGACGTATAGCATCATGTTGTGAGCGATTGGGCCGGAATCCGAAACTTGACTCCGAGAAGGTATGATCCCAGATCAGAGTCAAGACTTGGGCTGTAGCCTGCTGGATTGCCCTGTCAAGTGCAGTGGGAATTCCTAGCAAGCGGACACCTCCGCCCGGCTTGGGAATCTCCTTCTGCCTTACGGGCATGGGCACATAGGTCCCATCCAGCAGAGCCCTTTCGATTTTCGCCCGATGCCGCTTGAAATACCTCTTAAGCTTACGGACGCTCATGCCGTCCACGCCCGGGGCACCCTTGTTCTTGATGACACGCCTGATAGCGCGCCTCATGTTGTTCCGCTCAAGGATTGACTCCATGAGCCGGATCTGACCTGTCGGGCTTTCGGATAGGCGCGACGCAATGAACTCTTCAGAACTCGTGTCCCTGGATGCCGTTTGGCTCGGGTAATGCGAGTACAGCTCAAGCTGTTTCCACTGCTGCAATGAATTCATTAGAAATGCCTCCTTACTCACCTCTCTCATTTACCCCTGCCATTCGGCAGGTGGCACCGTTCGGGCCTTATTCCTTAGCAGGTTATTCCCACCTAGGAAATAATATGCCCTCGGCTGACTCCCGCATACGTGATGGGCTCACCTTGCGGTTCGCTCACTCGAATGATCCGCCTGCTACCGCGCCCACCTCTTTGTGTTCCTCCCCTTATAGGGTTTGGCTCGTCGGTAGTTGGGACACGATGCCCACCGACGCCAGGGATTTTGGTTCACCGGTTTCCCCCATATTCCGGTAGCTTATAGCGGCGACTTCACGCGAGACGCAGCGGGTCTCCCGGGGTAAGCTCCGGCTACTTTCAGCGCACGATCGTCAGATATACGGGGTTTGGCCTTACGACAGATAGAGGACTTCGTCCTGTGTTGCGGACTCGTCCCGGCCTTGCCCCGCCTCAAATCTGCCTGCCCTCTACCCTTTCGGGTACGGGGCATACCTATACGTCGACCCGCGCTTTTGCCTCCGGCTTCCTTCAAGCGGGCATCGCTGCTACCACCCTTGCCTTCGGCTACCCTTCGCCTCTGTCAGGCTGGGTCTGGACTTTGCCCGATATTTGTGTCAAAATACCGGACATCACCATATAGCAGCCGGGCCAAGCCCGGCACACAACAAAGCGTTGCTACGGATCGCCTACGGCGACCGCAGAACTTGAGTGTTAATCAAGATATCTCCAACTAATCGGTACAAATAAACCGTTTTGAAAAGTTACGATATTTTGGATATCTGTAATCAGTGTTACCTTGAGATATTCTCAATGTGTCGGAAATCGACGGGAAACTGAGACAAGGCAAGAGGTTTAAGTTTGAATGCTCAGGATGGACGTTTTTCACTTTTTCAGCTTAATAATTCAATAGGTGGAAAATTTTCCATCTAATATTAATGTTAGGCTCAGAAGACAATGGACGAATTGACATCACTAATACTTCGACATTTCCAAGAAGTGTTGTCTAGGCTTCACGCTGAAAGTACTACGCATGACTCT